>DATLBM010000253.1:0-5497 GCA_035526885.1 Thermoanaerobaculia bacterium
GCCCCGGACCCCGCTGACAGGCCAAGCCTCCGCGACACGTCTGCGCGAAATCAACGAACTCTGTGGCGGAGGCTTGGCCTGCCAGCGGGGTCCGGGGCCCGAGGCCCCGGCCGCCGGAGGCGCTCCGGTCGTCCCCCGAGCGTCAGCGACTAAACGACCCGCCAGATCTCGCGATGTCCGCCTTCGACGAGGTCCATGTAGCCCGCCATGGCCTCGCGGACTTCGGGACGTGTGGCGAATTCGTTCTGGTGCTGCTCGAACTGCGCGAGCGAGTCGATCTCCGACTCGAGGACCACCGTCCAGTAGTCCGCGACGGCGTCCACCATGATCTGCGGGTTGCGGAAGCCGTCCATCGTTTTCATGCTTTCGAACGTGCGTTTGAAGCGCTCCACGAGGTCTTTGGCCTTGCCCGGCTTGCAGCGGAAGACGTCCCGTACTTTGTAACTCATGGAATTCAGTGTACTTCGGGCCCGTTGCCCGCGCCGCATGTCATTTTCCACACTCGGACTCGGTCCGAAGCTTTTGCAATCCATTTCTGAAGCCGGCTACACACAACCCACTCCCATCCAATCCGCCGCCATTCCGAAGGTGTTGTCGTCGCGCGACCTGATCGGTATCGCACAGACCGGCACCGGCAAAACTGCCGCATTCGTGCTGCCGCTGCTCGAGCGGATCATGCGCGGCAACGCCACGCGCACGCCGCGCGCGCTCATCCTCGCGCCGACCCGCGAGCTGGCCCTGCAGATCGACGAGCAGGTGCGCATCCTCGGCCGTCACCATCACGTTCGCTGCGCCACCGTCTTCGGCGGCGTCGGCGAGCAGCCGCAGATCGATGCTTTGCGCCGCGGCGTGGACGTCATCGTGGCCACGCCCGGACGCCTGCTCGATCTGATGGGCTCCGGCCACGTGAACCTCAAAGACGTCGAGATCGCGGTGTTCGACGAAGCCGATCGCATGCTGGACATGGGCTTCCTCCCGCAGATCCGGCGCGTGGTGAAGGCGCTGCCCGTGAAGCGGCAGACGCTGCTCTTCTCCGCGACGCTCTCCAGCGACATCGAGAAAATCACCGGCGAGTTTCTGCGCAATCCCGAGACCGTCGAGATCGGACGCCGCGCCAATCCCGCCGATTCCGTGGCGCAGTTTCTTTATGCCGTTCCGAAGAGCCGCAAGATCGAGCTGCTCATTCACCTCTTGCGCGACACGACACTCGACTCCGTGCTCGTGTTCTCGCGCACCAAGCATGGCGCGGACAAGATCGTGCGCAAGCTGAAGGCGGCGAACATTGCCGCGGCGGCGCTGCATTCGAATCGCTCGCAGAGCCAGCGCGTGGCGGCGCTGAATTCGTTCAAGAACGGCGCGGCGCGCGTGCTGGTGGCCACGGACATCGCCTCGCGCGGCATCGACGTCGACGGCATCTCGCACGTCGTCAACTTCGACTTCCCGATGCATGCCGAGGATTACGTGCATCGCATCGGGCGGACGGGGCGGGCGGAGGCGGTCGGCGACGCCATCAGCTTCGTCACGCCGGACGACGAGACGTACGTGCGCAACCTCGAGCGCATGACCAGGCGCACCATTGCCCGGCGACGCGTGGAAGGGTTCGACTACTCGGAGCGGCCGGTGGCCGCGCACTTCGCGCGGCCGGCGCACGGGCAGCGTCAGAGAGCGCGGCAGTAGATAAATGTGGCGACGGGCTTCAGCCCGTCGCCACGTTTTTCTTTTAACGCTTTGCCTCGAGCTCGGCCCAGCGCGCGTACAAACGCTCGACCTCCGCTTGCGCGGCGCTGAGCTCCGCGTAGCGTTGCTGCAGCGCTGACGCATCGGACGCCACCGCCGGATCCTCCGCCGCTCGCTGAGCGGCGGAGAGTTTCTCTTCGGCCGCGAGGATGCTCGCTTCCATCGAGTCCAGCTCGCGCTGTTCGAGGTAGCCCAGGCGTTTGGGCTTTGGCGTAGGACGGGCTTCAGCCCGTCCCTTCGTGGCCGTTGGAGGGGACGGGCTGAAGCCCGTCCTACGTTCGGCCCATTGATTGAAGTCGGCAAAGTATTCACTACCGCCCTCACCATCCAGCGCCAGCACCTTCGTCGAAATCCGATCGAGCAGATAGCGGTCGTGCGTCACCAGGACCAGCGCGCCGGGAAACTCCAGCAGCGACTCTTCGAGCACGTCCAGCGTGGGGATGTCGAGGTCATTGGTCGGCTCGTCCATGACCAGCAGATCCGCGGGCTGCAGCATCAGCCGCGCCAGGACGATGCGCGCTTTCTCGCCTCCGCTCAGACGCGCCACCGCCGTCTCCAGCTGCTCGCTGCGAAACAGGAATCGCTTAGCCCAGCTGGCGACGTGAATCGACCGATCGCGATAGAGCACGCTGTCCCCTTCCGGCGCGAGGGCGCGTTTCAACGTCAGCGCCGGATCGAGGGACTGGCGGTTCTGTTCGAAGTAGACGACGCGCAGTCCGTCCGCTTTCTCGATCGTGCCCGCGTCGGGCTCCAGCTCGCCGACCATCACGCGCAGCAGTGTGGTCTTCCCCGAGCCGTTCGGTCCGAGGACGCCGAGCCGCATCCCGGGAGTGAGCAGGACATCGAGATTGCGGAAGAGATCGCGCTTCGACAATCCCCTGCCCGACCACAGCCGCTTCGTCTTGCGCTGCGATGCGGTGAAGTCGATGTCCGTGTTGAACGTCTGCGCGCGGTCGCGGCTCTCGCCCAGTTCATCGATGAGCCGCTCCGCGTTCTGGATGCGCGCCGTCGCCTTCGTCGACCGCGCCTTCGGGCCGCGGCGCAGCCACTCCATCTCGCGGCGGACGAGGTTCGCCAGCGTCTCCTGGTACGCCGCTTCGTTGCGGAGCACCTCATCGCGTTTCTCGAGGAGATCGCTGTACGTGCCGGCGGTCTGCAGCAACCCGTTCGGATACGCGCGATTCAGCTCGAGCATGCGCCTGGCGATGTTCTCGAGGAAGTAGCGGTCGTGGCTGACGACCACGAACGCTTCCGGCTCGCTGCGCAACAGCTCTTCCAACCAGAGGATGGCCTCGACGTCGAGATGGTTCGTCGGCTCGTCGAGGAGCAGCACGTCCGGCTCGCGTACGAGCTCGCGCGCGATGGCCAGGCGCTTGCGCCAGCCGCCGGAGAGGACGTCCGTTTTCTGATCGCGGTCGAGAAAGCCCGCTTTGCCGAGGGCGACGGCGGCGCGGCCGTGCTTCTCGTGGTCGTCGAGCGTGTTGAAATCCGCCAGCGCTTCGAGCAGCACCTCCTCGACCGACTTGCCGGGCGCGAAGACCGCGTCCTGCGGCACGTATCCCACCCGCACGCCCTTGCGGATGGCGGTATTGCCGGAGTCGGCGTCTTCCACACCCGCCAGGATCTTGAGCAGAGTCGATTTGCCCGATCCGTTGGGACCGACCAGGCCGACGTGATCGCCTTCGTCGAGGGTGAAGGAGAGATTTTCGAAAAGCGGGCGGGCGCCGTAGGCCTTGGTGAGATTTTCCGCGGTCAGGAGGACGGGCATAGAGTCGAGCGATGAACGATGAACGATGAGCGATGAACGTGCAAGCCCGAAAGGGGCTCATCGCTCATCGTTCATCGGTCATCGCTCGTTCCCGCGAACGAACTGCCCACAGGCGGTGTTATGACAGTCATGAAGAACAGTTGGTCCGGCGGCAGCGCCGTCGCGCTCCGGGAGCCATCGGAGGAGAACCTCGCGGTGGCGGTGCATCGCGGGGAGCCGGGGGCGCTGGAGCGGCTCATCGACCGCTTCGAGTCCGCGCTGTACGCGTACGCGCACGGGATCCTGCAGAACACGTTCGACGCGCAGGAAGTGGTGCAGGACGCGATGCTGCGCGCGCACCGCGCCCTCACGCGCCAGTACGACGAGCTGCGATGTCGCGAACTGGCGCTGCGTCCGTGGCTCTTCCGCACCGTGCGCAACCTCTGTCTCAACAAGCGGCGCTCGAAAACGCGCGCCCTCGAAACCCCGCTCGATTCCTACGACGACGGCCGCCTCGGGCCGTTCGTGCGCGAGCACGGCTCGGACCTCGAGCGCCAGCAGGACGCGCAACTGCTCCGCGACGCGATGAAAGGTCTTCCCGTCGAGGCGCGCGAGCTGATCGTTCTCAGATTCATGGAAGACATGTCGTACGCGGACATCGCGAAGACCGTCGGCGCGACCGAGGCCGCGCTGCGCGGGAAGGTGTTCCGCTCGTTGAAGTTGCTTCGCGATGCCCTGGAAAAGAGAGGAGTGGCCCATGCAGTGTAGATCCGTGCTGACTCGCGTCGATGCGTTGCGCACCGGCGAGCTCGAGGCCGGCGAGCGGAGCGCCGTCGACGAGCACCTCCGCACGTGCAAGTCGTGCGACGACTCCGCGACCGACGTGGACACGCTGGCGCGCAACCTCAAGCACCTCGTGGCCGCGATGCCGCGCTCGTGCCGCGACGTCCTCGCCGACAGCTATGAACAGATCGGCGACGTGTGGGTGGTGTTCTCCGACAAAGGTCTGAAGATGATCCGCCGCGGCGGCACGCTCGACGAGCTGCGCGCCGCATACGTCGATCGCGGAGGCTGCACGCTCAAGGCGGCGACGATGCCGGACGCGCTGCGCAGGCAGGTCACGTCGGCGCTCGAAGGCGAAGGCGTGAGCAAGCCGAAGATCGACTGGGATGAAGAACTGTCCGAGCTCGAGCGCGACGTGCTGGACACGCTGACGAAGATCCCGCGCGGCGAAGTGCGCACGTACGAGTGGGTGGCCCGCCAGGTCGGACGCCCGAAGGCCGTGCGCGCGGTGGGCAGCGTCTGCGCCCGCAATCACGTGCCCTTCGTCGTGCCCTGCCACCGCGTCGTGCCCACCGCGGGCGGCGTCGGCAACTACGCGTACGGCAGCGCCATGAAGCGCGACCTGCTGCGCCGCGAAGGCGTGGATGTCGAGGCCCTGGAACAGCTCGAGCGCAACCGCGTGCGCTACATCGGATCGAAGACTTCGAAAGTGGTGTGCTTCCCCACGTGCAAGGACGCGAAACGCATCCGCGATGAGAATCGCGTCCCTTTTCGCGCGGCGGAGGAAGCGCTGGAGAAAGGATTCCGCCCATGCAAGCGCTGCCAGCCCTTCGCCGCCTGACATCGGACGTGCGGGCGATCTCGCGTCCCGCCCGCGCGTTCACCGGCGACTTCTACTTCACGCACCGCCACGACGACCGCCTCTGGATCGCCCTCGGCGACGTCGCCGGCAAAGGCCTTCCCGCCGCGATCGTGATGGCGATGATCCAGGAAGAGCTGGAGGAGCGCATCGCCTCGTGCGCGTCGGCGGAGTGCGATCCCGCACGCACGGCCGCGCGACTGCACGAGTTCCTCACGCCGCTGCTGCCCCGCAATCGCTTCGCCACGGCGGTCATCGCGTGGCTGCGCGACGACGGCTTTCTCACGATCACCAACGCGGGACACTGCCCGCCGCTGATCCTCCGCGCCGGCGGCGCGATCGAAGAGATCGGCTCTACCGGCCCGATCCTC
>DATLBM010000254.1:0-8186 GCA_035526885.1 Thermoanaerobaculia bacterium
TCGACTCCGCTGCGCTCCGCTCAGGATGACACCTCGGCTTTCGTGTCATCGCGTGCCGCGAAGACGGTCGAGGGACCTTCCACGGTGCCACGGAGCGGGGGAAGGTCCTTCGACTCCGCTGCGCTCCGCTCAGGATGACACCTCGGCTTTCGTGTCATCCCGAGCCGCCGCAGCGAAGCGGAGGACGGTCGAGGGACCTTCCACGGTGCCAGGTAGCGGGGAAAGGTCCTTCGACTCCGCTGCGCTCCGCGTCAGGATGACACCGCAGTCCTACATCCGTTCCGGCACCGGAATCCCCAGCAGATCCAGCGCGCCCACCATCGTGCGGCGGAACACTTCCGCGCACACCGCGCGGCGCTGGCGCTCCGCGTCGTCCTTCTCATTCATGATCGGGTACTTGTGGTAGAAGCTGTTGAACTTCTGCGCGAGATCGAGCAGGTACTGCGTCACCACCGAGAGCTCCAGTGAGTCGACGCCGCGGCGAATGGCGGCGGGCAGTTCCGCCGAGAGCCGCACCAGGTCCCACATGTCATCCGTGAGTCCCTGGTTGAGCGTGAGGTCGTCCACCGCGGGCTCCTCGATGCGCGCGTCCACGCCGCGCTCGGCCATCTTGCGGAAGATGTTCTGCACGCGCACGGTCGAGTACTGGAGGTACGGACCGGAGTCGCCTTCGAAGCGCAGCGCCTCGTCGGTGTCGAACGCGATCACTTTGTTGCGGCCGAAACGGAGCATGAAGTAGCGCAGCGCGGCGACGGCGATCTGGCGGCCGAGCGTTTCGGCATCCGCCACGTCCGGCGTGTTCGCCTTCACCGCTTCCGTTGCCTTCTGCTCGAGCGCGTCCAGCAGATCATCCGCCTTCACGCCCAACCCCTTGCGACCCGACATCTCCACGTACGCGCGCTGCGCGTCCTCGTCCGAGATCTCCATCCCCAACTGCTTCGCCGTCGCGGGCGTGAGCGCAACCATCTCGTACGCGAAGTGAATCGACGCATCGGCGGCCTTCTGTCCGGCCACCTGGCGCACGCCTTCCTTCACCACCTTCTGCAGGTAGGCCTGGCGCGAGTCGATCACGTTCACGACGCGCGTCGCGCCGCCGCACTTCGGCGCCCCCGGCGCGCC
Source organism: Thermoanaerobaculia bacterium (assembly GCA_035526885.1). Lineage (GTDB taxonomy): Bacteria > Acidobacteriota > Thermoanaerobaculia > Gp7-AA8 > Gp7-AA8 > QHVT01. Next base: position 1,120 of record DATLBM010000254.1, read on the forward strand.
GTCGCCTGCGTGCGTGGGCTCCCACAGCGTGTACTGGAACGGGAACTTGCGGTACGCGAACGTGCGGTCGAGAAAGCCCAGCTTCCAGAGCTGATACGCGATGTCCTTGCCGGTGTAGGTGACGGTGCCGTTCGAGCGCACCAGGATCTTGTCCGGCTCGTTCATGCCGGCGAACTCCTCCGACTCGTCGAGCTTCATCACCCAGCAGCCTTTGTGTTTGCCCTCCTCTTCCAGCACCAGCGCGCCTTTCTCCTTCAGCAGCTCGAAGGCGCGGTCCCAGAAGTGGAGATGGATGATGTCGCTCTCCTTGGGCAGGAGGTCGTAGGCGATGCCGAGGCGGAGCATGGTCTCGAGATGGCGGCGGACGACGGCGCGGGCGATGACTTTCGCCAGCTTGGCCGTGTCCCCTTCCTGATTCTCGATGCGGTGCAGCGTCTCGCGGCGCCACTCCTTCGACTCCGGATGGTCGGCGTAGTACTGAGCCATCTTCGAGTAGACGTCCCAGCAGAGGTAGTCGAAGCGCGCCTGCCTGGTCAGCTCCTCGACCTCGGCCAGCGATCTCTTCTCGAGATGCTCGAACGCGACCACGACGTCCGCGACCTGCACGCCCGTGTCGTCGATGTAGTTCTGCGTCTCCACGTGATCGCCGAGCCACTTGGAGCAGCGGACGTAGGTGTCGCCGAGGACGGAATTGCGGAGGTGGCCGATGTGCGCGGCCTTGTTGGGATTGATGTTCGTGTGCTCGACGATCACGCGCTCGCCCGACGGCCGCGGCGGCGCCATGACGTTGCGGAAGTGCTCGGCCGTGAACGCGCCGCGGTCGAAACGGAAGTTGAGATAGCCCGCGCCTTCGACGGATACCGAGGCTACGAGCGGCGGCAGGGTCATGCCGTTCGAGAGCTGCTCGGCGAGCTCGCGCGGCTTGCGCTTGAGCGCCTTGGCCAGCTCGAGAGCGATGGGTGTGGCCAGATCGCCCATGCTCAGTTTCGGCGGCGCCTGCAGCACGACGCGATCGACGGCGTGGCCGAACAGCGCCAGCGTCCGCGATTTCAGGGTTTCGATGAGCTGCTCGTGAATCGATTCGAGAATCATGAGTGGTTCCAGACTTTCAAAATCCACTGGCCGTCCGCGCGCTGGACGAAGTGATTGAGCGCCGCATTGTCCTTTGCGAAGCGCAGCGCGGACATCACGGGGATGTTCAGGAGAGCGGTCATGCCGATGCGGATGGCCGTGCCGTGCGCAACGAGCACGGGCCGCGCGCTATTCACGCTCTCGAACGCTCGGAGCAATCGTGTACGCACCTGGTGATGCGACTCGCCTTCCGGACACGCGCAGTGCTCGTCGACGACCCAGCGTTTGTAGAGCTCTTCATCCTCTTTGCGAATGTCGAGAAAGGCGCGGCCTTCCCAGCGGCCGTAGTTCATCTCGCGGAGGTCTTCCAGCTGGACGATCTCCAGTCCGGTGGCGTCGGAGATCGCGCGCGCGGTGGACATCGCGCGGCCGAGCGGCGATGAGTACAGTGCGGTGGGCTTCATCTCCTTGAGGCGCTCGGCCAGGCGGAGGACCTGTTCGCGTCCGCGCTCGGAAAGGTCGCTGTCGCTCCAGCCCTGCGTGATGCGGGCGACGTTGTGCACGGTCTCGCCGTGGCGGACGAGGAGGAGCTCGCGGGTCATGCCGCCACCCGGGTGTCATCCTGAGGCGCGCAGACGCCGAAGGACCTTTCAACGCGCCCCGGGGAAGGTCCTTCGCCCTCTGCGGGGCTCAGGATGACACCTCCGCGAGCAGCGACTCCGTCATCTCCGCCGGCTTCCCGATCCCCAGGATCTCCAGCATCGTCGGCGCGACGTTCGACAGCGCTCCGCCCTTGCGCAACGTCCCGAAGCGCTTCTGCGGATCGACGAGGATCAGCGGCACGGGATTGGTGGTGTGTGCCGTGTGCGGCTGGCCCGTGGAGGGATCGAACATCAGCTCCGCGTTGCCGTGATCGGCGGTGATGAGTGCCACTCCGTCGACGGCCGCCACTGCATCGAGAATACGGCCCACGCAGACGTCCGTGTCGTGCACCGCTTCCTTCGTCGCGTCCATGAAGCCCGTGTGTCCGACCATGTCGGGGTTGGCGATGTTCATGATCACGACGTCGTATTTTTTCGACTGAATCGCTTCGATCACTTTGTCCGTCACTTCGTAAACGGACATGGACGGCTTCCTGTCGTACGTCGCCACCTTCGGCGACGGCACGAGCAGGCGCTCCTCGCCGGGGAAAACCGTATCCGATCCGCCGTTGAAGAAGAACGTGACGTGCGCGTACTTTTCGGTTTCGGCAATCCGGAACTGCTTGAGCCCCGCCTTCGACAGAACCTCACCCAGGTTGTTGCGGATCTCCTGCGGCGGATAGAGCAGGGGCAGGTCGTATTTCTCGTGATAGCGATTCATGGTCACGAGCTGCACCTTCGGATGCACGGCCCGCTCGAAGGGAGTGAAGTGCTCGTCCTTGAAGGCGATGACGATCTGGCGCATGCGGTCCGCGCGGAAGTTGAAGAAGATCAGCGCATCGCCATCCTCCACCCGTCCCAGGTGCGCACCTTCTTTCGTGAGCACGGAGATCGGCTCCATGAACTCGTCGGTCACGCCCTGCTCGTAAAAACGGCGCACGGTCTCGAGCGGATCTTTGGTCTCGGTGCCGACGCCGAGGGTCATGAGGTCGTAGCCGCGCTGCACGCGATCCCAGCGTTTGTCGCGGTCCATCGTGAAATAGCGGCCGATGATCGTCGCCACGTGCGCGTCCTGCTTCAGCAGGTCCTCGAGATACTTCAGCGCGGATTTCGGAGGCGTGTCGCGTCCGTCGAGGATGGCGTGCACGAAGACGTTCTTCGCGCCGAGGCTGCGCGCGGCTTTGATCAGGCCGTGCAGGTGCTCCTGCAGTGAATGCACGCCGCCGTCGGAGAGCAGTCCCGCGAAATGCACGGCCTTGGCGTTCTGCACCGCATCGACGAAAACGGGATTCTTCTCCAGCTCATGATGCTGAATGGATTTGGAGATGCGAACGATGTCCTGATCGACGACCCGCCCCGCCCCGATATTCAAGTGCCCCACCTCGGAGTTCCCCATCTGTCCGTCGGGCAATCCCACGGCGAGGCCGGAGGCGTCGAGCGTGGTCCACGCGGCGTCGCGATAAAGCGCGTCGAAGCGCGGCGTGTCCGCCTGCGCGATGGCGTTGTGCTCGGATTCCTTGCGGCAGCCGAAGCCGTCGAGGACGATCAGGGTGAGGAAAGGCCGCTCGGACATGTTGCTGTGTTGCTGGTTGCCGGTTGCTGATGTGCGTTGTCGTCAGCAACGACGGCCGCGCAAGATATCAAAACTGTCGCGGGCTGCGACGAAGCACCACGAACCAGCAACCGGCAACCGGCAACCGCGCCGTCACGCGCTCTGCGGCTGCTTCTCTCTCTTGAAGACCATGCCGATGTGGTCCGTCGCGCCGGTCTTGAAGTTGATCGAGGTGATGCTCACCAGCTCCCAGCCGTCGTCGCCGAGGCGGTTGAGCTCTTCGGCGCGCCGCGGATCCATCGAGTAATTCTCCGACCGGACGTTGATGATCTTGTATTCCCAGGTCTTCATGGTCCGTGGCTCCCCCATCCCGCCGGCACGGCCGGCTGCGCTGGTTGCCCAAGGCTTCGGCACGCCGATCGCCCGAGGCACCCTCTGCGTAGTTCCCGATTGCGGCCCGCCAGTGTAGCAAATTCAGCCGTCGCGCCACTGGACGGCTTCCGCGGGCAGATCGGTGATCACGCCGTCGCATCGAAGCTCGCGCAGGCGCGCCCACTGCGCGGGACGGTTCGACGTCCATGGGACGACCTTCACGCCGCACGCGTGCAGCGCCGAGACCATCTCTTCGTCGACGAAGCGGTAATTGGGAAAAGCCCACGTCACGCCGAGCTTCACCGCGTACTCCGCGACGCCCACGATGTAGCCGTGAAAGGTGATGCCCAGCGGAATCTTCGCCTTGCGGTCGCGAAGAGAGGCGATCAGCGAGTGATCGAAGGAGGCGATGACGGAGTCGGGCCACTCGGCCACGTGCTCGATGAGGGTCTCCTCCCACCTGGAGCGCTTCACCTCGAGGATCATCTTCGTGCGGCCGGCGTAGCGTGCGAGGTCGGAGAGGCGCTCGATCATCGCGCCGCGCTCGGCGCATTGGGTGAAGGTGAGCGACTCGATGTCGGTCTCGTCCAGCTCGTCGTCGTGGTAGAGCACGGCGGTGCGATCGGAGAGCAATCGCAGGTCGGTCTCGAAGCCGTCGGCGCCGGCGCGGAGGGTCTCGTCGAACGACGCCAGCGTGTTCTCCGGGAAGCGTTTCGGACTGCCTCGATGACCGAAGATCAGGAAGGTCCCGGTCATGCGTAAGCTCTTGTCCCGCCTTGGTTGCCGTGGTAGCTTGCTGGCCGATCCCAGCGGAGCAAAAGCATGCCGAAAAGAATCCTTCTCGCGGATGACAGTATCACCATTCAGAAGGTCGTCGAGCTGACGTTTTCCGACGGCGACTACGAGGTGACCGCGGTCAACAACGGAGCCAGGGCCATCGCCAAACTCGGCGAAATGAAGCCCGACATCATCCTCTCCGACATCATCATGCCGGAGAAGAACGGCTACGAAGTCTGCGAGTACGTGAAGTCGCATCCCGAGTACCGCAACATCCCGGTGGTCCTGCTGACGGGAACGTTCGAGCCCTTCGATCCCGATCGCGCCGAGAAAGCCGGCTGCGACGCGGTGGTCACGAAGCCGTTCGAGTCGCAGAGCCTGATTCACAAGGTGGAGGAGCTGATCGCGAGCGCGCAGTCTTCGGCGTCCGCCGCGCCCGCACCGGAGCCCGAGCCTGTCGTCGAGGCGGCGCCTCCTCCGCCGCCGCCGTCGCCGGCCGCCTCGCCATGGCTCGACGACGAGCCGGCCGTGACGGAAACGGGCCCGTCGCCGTTCACGACCGCCAGCGGCTCGTTTCCGACAGCGCCCCCAGCGTCCGACGCGTACACGCATGACAACTCGATCTTCGGCAGCGCCGCGGACACATCGCAGTCCGCGATGGACATGCCGTTCGAGACGCCGCCCGCCGAACCGCCGCTGGGCGGCGACACGCGCGCCTTCCCGGCCGTGAGCTTCGACGACTACCAGCAGGCGACGCCGCCGTCTCCGGCAGAGCCGTCGCCGTGGGACGAGCAGGACTTCGGCGGCGAGACGAAGGCCTTCGGCAAGCTCACGTACGACGATCTGCAGTCGATGCAGACGCCGACGGAGACGCAGCATCCCGCGGCCACGCCGGCGCCTGCCGACTCCGACTCGCCGTTCGGCGCGCCGCCGCCTGCCGAGGAGTTCAGCTCGGAGACGCGGGCGTTCGAGCGGGTCAGCTTCGACGATCTGCAGCGGCAGATGGCCACTCCCGCTCCGGAGCCGGACCCCGAACCGCAGTCCGAGCCGGAACCGGAGCCTGAAGCGCAGGCCGCCGCGCCGGAAGCATCGCCGTGGGACGAGCCGGCGGAGACGCCGTTCTCGAAGATGTCCTTCGACGATTACGCGCCGCCCGCTCCGGAGCCGCAGCCGGAGACTTCGCCCTGGGATGAGCAGCCCTCCGCGTTCTCCGGCGAAACGCGCGCGTTCCCGAAGATGAGCTTCGAGGAGCTGAGCGCTTCGGCACCCACTCCGGAGCCGCAGGAGTACGAGGAGACGACGCCGCTCGCTCCGATGTCGGAGCCGGAAGCCGCGCCGTGGGAAGAGCCGTCGGAGCCCGCCTGGGCGCCGGAGGAAGCATCGCCCGCCGCGAAAGCGGCGCAGCCGCAACCGGAGTTCGCCACGGCGGCGTACGAGCCGTTCGTTCCGCCCCGGACCGCCGAGGTTCCGCCTCCGTACGACGCCACGCCCGACCGCCCCGCCGAAGACCCGGGCGGATTCGATCAGGCCGCGAGCGAGCCGGAGCCCGAAGAGATGCCCACGGTTCCCGCGCCCGAGGAGCCGGCTTGGTCGCCGATCCCCGCTGCGGAAGCGGCGGCGGAGCCGGCGGAACCGGCCGTGCCGGCTACGGCTCTCGCGCCGGAATCGCCGTCCATCCCCATTCGCTCGAACGAGCTGACCGACGAGCAGGTCGACCGCATCGCGCGCCGCGTCGTCGAGCTGATGTCCGATCACGTGGTGCGCAACATCGCGTGGGAAGTGATCCCCGATCTCGCCGAGATGGTGGTGAAGGAGAGAATCCGCCAGCTCGAAAGCGAAGCGTGAAGATCTACACACGCACCGGCGATCGCGGCGAGACCTCTCTCTTCGGCGGCGCGCGCGTGGCGAAAAACGACGCGCGCATCGAGGCTTACGGAACGGTCGACGAGCTGTCGGCCTTCATCGGCGTTGCGCGGGCGGCCTCGCTTCCCTCCGCGATCGACGCAACGCTCGAACAGGTGCAGCGCGATCTCTTCGATGTCGGCGCGCACCTGGCGTCGCCGGGCACGAGCCGCTTTGCCGGAGTGGACACGCAACGCATCGAGGATCTCGAGCGCGGCATCGACGCGATGGAGCGTGAGCTCGCACCGCTCGCGAACTTCATCCTCCCCGGCGGCGCTCCGGGCGCGGCGCAGTTGCACGTCGCGCGCACGGTGTGCCGCCGCGCGGAACGGCTCGTGGTCGCGCTGCACGATGAGACCGACGCCACGCAGTCGACCATCGCCTACCTCAATCGCCTCAGCGACTATCTCTTCGTAGCGGCGCGATTCGCGAACCTGCGCGCGGGGATGCGTGATGTTCCGTGGACGCGGAATGGATGATGGGGACGTGCGGTTAGTTTGACCGCTCGCGGGGATTCTCCTAGAATCCGCGCCTTGCAAATCGGGGCATAGCTCAGCCTGGTAGAGCGCACGGTTCGGGACCGTGAGGTCGGAGGTTCAAGTCCTCTTGCCCCGACCAACTTTGCGAGCGGGTGCGCCGGTTGGCCCAGCCTGCTTGCTCCCCTCCTAACGAGGCACGCTTCCACGTTGCGTTCCGGTGACGCCGGAATCGCCTTCTCCACCCTCCCGTTGCCATTCGTGCAAATGGAGGCA
>DATLBM010000255.1:0-2545 GCA_035526885.1 Thermoanaerobaculia bacterium
CGCGTGGGCGGTGAAGCAGAAGTACTTCGCGAGCGAGGACGATCTGCAGGCGTTCAGCGACGACCTGAAGCACCTGCTCGTCTACCAGAAGGCGGCGTTCAACAGTCCCGTGTGGTTCAACGTCGGCTTCGAGAAGGCGCCACAGTGTTCGGCGTGCTTCATCAACGCCGTGCAGGACACGATGGATTCGATCCTCGGGCTCGCGAAAACCGAGGGGATGCTGTTCAAGTTCGGATCCGGCACCGGATCGAACCTGTCCACGATCCGGTCGTCGCGCGAGCTGCTCGCGGGGGGCGGGACGGCGTCCGGTCCCGTGTCGTTCATGAAGGGGTTCGACGCGTTCGCGGGCGTGATCAAGTCGGGCGGCAAGACGCGCCGCGCGGCGAAGATGGTCATCCTGAACGCGGATCATCCGGACATCGAAGAATTCATCAACTGCAAGGTCGAAGAAGAGAAAAAGGCGTGGGCGCTGATCGATGCGGGCTACGACGGCTCGTTCACCGGTCCGGCGTATTCGTCCGTCTTCTTCCAGAACTCCAACAACAGCGTGCGCGTGACGGACGAGTTCATGCGCGCGGTGATGGACGGCGGCGAGTGGACGACGAAGGCGGTGCGCGACGGCGCGCCGATGGACACGTACAAAGCGCGCGACCTGATGCGGCAGATCGCCGAGGCGACGCACATCTGCGGCGACCCGGGCCTCCAGTTCGACACGACGGTGAACGACTGGCACACCTGCCCGAACACGGCGCGGATCAACGCGAGCAATCCGTGCTCCGAGTACATGTTCCTGGACGACACGGCGTGCAACCTGGCGTCTATCAACCTGATGAAGTTCGTGCGTCCTGAAGGCTCGAACGATGCCGGCGAGCTGGACCCGGTCGCATTCGAGGCGGCGTGCCGGACGATGCTGACGGCGCAGGAGATCCTGGTCGACAACTCGAGCTACCCGACACCGTCGATCGCGAAGAACAGCCACGAGTACCGTCCGCTCGGGCTGGGCTACGCGAACCTTGGCGCGCTGCTCATGTCGAAGGGGCTGCCGTACGACGGCGACTCCGGACGGGATTACGCGGCGGCCATCACGGCGCTGATGCACGGGGCTGGGTTCGCGCAGTCGGCGAAGATCGCGCGCGATCACGGCGGTCCGTTCGCGGGCTACGAGAAGAACCGCGAACCGTTCATGCGCGTCATGCGCAAGCACCGGGCGGCGCTCAAGGACATCGACCGGTCGTCCATGCCGAAGGACCTGTTCGAGGCCGCGAAGAACGTGTGGGACGAAGTAATCGAGCTCGGCGAGCAGCACGGGTTCCGCAACGCCCAGGCGACCGTGCTCGCGCCGACCGGCACGATCGGTTTCATGATGGACTGCGACACCACGGGCGTGGAGCCGGACATCGCGCTCGTGAAGTACAAGAAGCTCGTCGGCGGCGGGCTGATGAAAATCGTGAACCAGACGGTGCCGATGGCGCTCGCCAAGCTCGGGTACAACACGACCCAGGTGAAGGAGATCGTCGAGTACATCGACGAGAACGAGACCATCGAAGGGGCGCCGCACATCAAGGAGAGCCACCTGCCGGTGTTCGACTGCGCGTTCAAGCCGGCGCGCGGCATGCGCTCGATTCACTACATGGGGCACATCCGGATGATGGGTGCGGTGCAGCCGTTCCTCTCCGGCGCAATCTCGAAGACGGTGAACGTCCCGAAGGAAGCCACGGTCGAGGAGATCCAGCAGGCGTACATCGATTCTTGGCGCATGGGCGCGAAGGCGGTCTCGATCTATCGCGACGGCTCGAAGCGGACGCAGCCGCTCAACACGGCGCGCGACAAGGAGAAGGTGGTCGCGGCGGCGGCGGAGAGCGGCCCGCGGCGGCGAAAGCTGCCGGACGAGCGCCACGCGCTGACGCACAAGTTCGACATCGCGGGCCACGAAGGGTACATCACCGTCGGCCTGTTCGAGGACGGCCAGCCGGGCGAGATCTTCCTCGTCATGGCGAAGGAAGGGTCCACGATCAGCGGTTTCGCGGACGCGTTCGCGCAGGCGATCAGCTACGCACTGCAGTACGGCGTGCCGCTGCAGGACCTGGTGGACAAGTTCAGCCACGTGCGCTTCGAGCCGTCGGGGATGACGAAGAACCCGGACGTCCGCTTCGCGAAGTCGATCGTCGATTACATCTTCCGGTGGATGGCGGCGAAGTTCCTCTCGGCCGAGGCGCAGTTTCGCGCCGGGGTCAACAACCGCGAGGAGACGGTGACGACGCCGGAGCAGCTGCCGCTCGACGTCGCGGCGGCCGCCGGCGCTTCCGCGACGGGCGCGATCACCTCACGCGCGAAGTCGTCGTTCGCTGCCATTCAGAACCAGGAGGACGCGCCTCCGTGTTCCACGTGCGGCTCGATCATGGTGCGCTCGGGCTCGTGCTACAAGTGCGCGAACTGCGGCACCACCTCGGGATGCGCGTAGTTCGTAGGGACGTCGGAGGACATTCAACGAAAAAGGGCCGGCGCAAGCCGGCCCTTTTTTTTGACGTTGTGATTAGGTCCGGCT
>DATLBM010000256.1:0-7827 GCA_035526885.1 Thermoanaerobaculia bacterium
GTGACCTGATGCTCGTTCGGCACGCTGATGCCGTAGCCGTCGTCCCAGATGGAGACGACCATCGGGATCCCCAGCACTCCCGCCGCATTCAGCGACTCCCAGAACATCCCCTCGGCGCAACTGGCGTTGCCGATCGTGCCCCACGCGATCTCGTCGCCGTGCCGCGTGAACTTCTCGGCGCCCGCGATGCCGAGCTCGCGATAGAGCTTGGATGCCCACGCCAGTCCGACCAGTCGCGGCATCTGGGAGCCCGTCGGCGAGACGTCGGCGGCGACGTTGTACGCATCGACCTGATCGATCCACTTCCCGTCCTTGTCGAGGAACCGCGACGCAAAGTGCGCGTTCATCGATCGGCCGCCGGATGCCGGATCGTGCTCGACGTCGGAGTCGGCGTAAAGCTGCGCGAAGAACTCTTCGAGCGTGGTCGCGCCCAAGGCGAGCATGAAGGTCTGGTCGCGGTAGTAGCCGCTGCGCCAGTCGCCCTTGCGGAACGCGCGCGCCCAGGCCAGCTGCGCCACTTCCTTGCCGTCGCCGAAGATGCCGAACTTGGCCTTGCCGGTGAGCACTTCGCGGCGTCCGATGAGGCTCGCCTGACGGCTGCGCATGGCGGTGCGGTAGTCGTCGATGATGCTCTCTCGGGTGAACTGCGTTCGGCTCAGGGTTTCGGGCGTCGACACGGGCCGGAATGCTAGCAGAAGTGACGTTCAGCTCTCGTCCAGGCGCGCCAGCACGCGCAGCACCGAACGGTTCACGTACGCGCCCAGCGCCACCAGTCCCAGGATCACGGGCATGTAGATCACGCCGGTGCAGCAGAGGATGAGCATGTGCAGCGGGTTCTTCCAGTCCGCGAACCAGAGAATCCCGATGGTGAACAGGCCCTCGAAGATGACGGCGCCGTAGAAAGCCAGGAGGAAGTTGCGGCGCGCGGCGTCCATCTGCTCGAGCGCTTTGGCGCGGAGGTGTGCGGTGTCGTTCATGGCGATCAACCTTTCTTCATGATGACGAGAATGACGATGGAGAGGCAGATCAGAAAGTCGATGACGAGAAAGGCGACGAGGTGCGGCTCGATCTTCTTTTTCATGCGGGATTTTCCTTGCGCAGTTGCGCCAGTCCGTACGCGAGTCGCGACTTGACGGTGCCGAGGGCGATGTCGAGGATGGCTGCCACTTCGCTGAGCGGCATCTCCTCGAGATAGTGCAGCGTGATGACGGCGCGGGCGGCGGGCGTGAGCTTCTCCAGTGAGGCGATGAGGCGCTCGCGCTGCCAGGGATCGCCGGTGTTCTCCACGTACTCGACGTCCTTGATCTCGACGTACTGCTTCCGCTTCTTCAGCGCGCGAAAGGCCTCGCGCGATGCGATGCGGTACGCCCACGCGCGGAACAGCGACGGATCGCTCAGCCACTCGATCTTGCGCACGATGGCGATGAGCGTGTCCTGCACGACGTCCTCCGCCAGCGCCGCGTCGTTCGTGACCCGCGCGACGTAGCGCAGCAGCGGCGGCGTGACCTCGCGCAGAAGAGCGTCGAAGGCCTCGCGGTCACCCGACTGGGCCCGAAGCACGAGCCGGCGCTGCTGCACGTTGTCCGTCATCGCTCGTGAGAGGCAGCGTAGCGCCGAAGTGTTCGGATTTCGCGAAGGCGATGACAAACATCGGCAGCGCGAACGAGAGGCCGACCAGCAGCGTCATGACCACGTACAGCCACGGGCGCCGCACGCGCGACGCGTACACGAACAGCCAGAACACGACGCACGAGATCAGGAGGTCGGTCGAGAACATGGCCGCGGCGGGATTCGCGAACGGCAGCGTGAGGAACGCTTTCACGTCGAGACCGTGATCGCGCACGAAGCGCGCGAACTGCGCGAGCGGAAGCAGGAAACCGAGGACGGCGAGCATCTTCATCATCATGTCGATGAAGAGGCGCGATGCGGTCAGGGTGTTCGGTCGAGCTCCTCGATCGCGCGGCCGAGCATCGTCTGCACGCGCTCCGGGTCCGGACTCTCGCAGTAGATGCGGATGATCGGCTCCGTGCCCGACTTGCGGAACAGCAGCCAGCCGCCATCCTTGAAATTGAGCTTCACGCCGTCCGTTTCTTCGAGCGAGGCGACGTCGCCGAAAGCCGCGTCGAGGGAGCGGGAGCGGACGCGGTCGATGAGCCGCGCGCACTGCTCCATCGGGCGGTGCACGTCGCGCCGGTCGTAGTGCAGCGCGCCGAACTCCTCCTCCATCGAGGCGATGATTTGCGACAGCGGCTTGCGGTAGTGCGCGACGCACTCGGCGACCATCAGGCCGGAGAGGATGCCGTCGCGCTCCGGCAGAAAGTGGCCGAAGCCGATGCCGCCGCTCTCCTCCCCGCCCACCAGCACGTTGCGCGTGAGCATGAGGTCCGCGACGTACTTGAAGCCGATCGCGGTCTCGTGCAGCGTCGCGCCCAGCGCATGGGCGACCTTCTCGATGAGACGCGTGGTGGAGAACGTCTTCACGATCTCGCCGGCCAGCTTCTTCTCGCGCACGAGATACAGCGCGAGCAGCGAGATGATCTTGTGCGGCGACACGAACGTGCCCGTCTCGTCGAGGATGCCCAGGCGGTCGGCGTCGCCGTCGTTGCAGATGGCCAGGTCGTACGCGCCAATGGCCATGGCGTCGCGCGCGGCCACGAGGTTCTCGGGAATGGGCTCGGGATTCACGCCGCCGAACGACGGATTGACGTCGCCGCGGATGCCGTCGATGACGGTCTTGTCGGGGCGTTCGCCGGTGCGGATGCGCTCCGCGCCGACATAGTCGAGCCCCAGCACTTTCGAAGGGATCGCCGCCGCGACGCCGTGAATGGGATCGTGCAGGATGGCGAGCTTCGCGGACTTCAGCAACGCCACGTCGACGTGCTGCCGCAACGCTGCAACGTAGTCATCGAGGATGTTCTCCTCGACGATCGCTCCGCCTTCGCGGTGTGCTCTCTGTCCGAGGGATGAGGAGATCGCGGCGTACGTCTCGGGGAGCGCGGAGCCGCCGTACCAGGCCTTGAATTTCAGTCCGTTGTACCGCGCGGGGTTGTGGCTGGCGGTGACGACCACGCCGCCCAGGACGCGGCGATGTCTGGCGGTGAAGGAGATCGTCTGCGACGGCGTTGGACGATCCGAGAGCAGCACGCGGAACCCCGCCTCGGCAAAGCACTCCGCCACCACCGCCGCGAACTCGCGGGAGAGGAAGCGGCGGTCGTAGCCGACCACAATCGCGTTCGCGTCGATGTCCGCCGGCGGCTGGAGCGTGCGCGCCGCGACGGCGATCGCCGAGGCCACGAGACGGACGTTGTCGAACGTGTAGTGCTCGGCGATGACCGCACGCCAGCCGTCGGTGCCGAAGACGATGGTCGGAGGCATGGACGCGCATTGTAGCGGCGGGCGGCAGCCACTTGCCTTCTATGCTAATGCAGCATATCTTGCAGGCATGCGACAGCTTATTTGGAGTTTCACGGCCGCCGTTCTGCTGTCCACCGCGGCGTCCGCGCAGCCGTTTTTCTTCGGTGATCCGGCCCCGCTCACGACGACGCGCTACGAGTCGCGTCCTGCGCAGCGCTGGCAGATCGTCACGAACGGCACGATGCCGTACCTCGTGTGGAGCGATCAGGAAAAGGTGCGCATCACGCCCATCACGACGCTGCGTCGCGTGGGACGGCCGCTGTTCCAGGCATACGCCGTCGACGCGGTATGGACCGGCGCGCACTTCGTCGTGGCCGGGCAGCAGGCGGACGGCAGGATCGTCGGACGCCTGGCCGGCGCGGACGGAGAAGCCATCGGCGAGACGTTCACGATCGCGGGCAACGCATCGTTCGGCGAAGTGCGTCTGGCATTCGACGGCTCCCGCGTCCTCCTGCTGTACGGCGGTGCGGGCAGCGCGGTGCACTGGCTGCAGCTCTCGCGCGACGGTCTCCCGATCGGCGAGCCGCAGCTGGTGCCCATCGACGTGACGCTTCCGCTGTCGATCGCGCTGACGGCGCGCGCCGGCGAGTTTCTCGTGGCCATCGCCGGGAAAAACAGCGTGGCCATCGGCAGTCTGAAGAACACGGAGTGGAACATCGGCACGCAGCCGGCGGCGGAGGCGAATCTGCGCGAGGTCACCATCGCCGCGAACGCAACGCAGACGCTCACGATCTGGACGAATTCGTTCGGGCCGCTCGAGGCGCGCACGGCCAGCACCGAGCATCCGGGCCAGATCGCCGGCTACACGCTCTCCGATACGAGCGGCGCGTGGGGAGTGGCGGCGTCGTGGGACGGAAAGGACTTCATCTACACCTACGATCACGATGCGCGGCTGCAGTCGCGCTACTTCAACGCGCCGTTCCCGTTCGCCAGCGCGTCGGGCACGTGGCCGATCGATCTCGTGTCCGTGAACGGCAAGACGTACGCGGCGTATCCCGCGCTCGGTGCGCAGGGAGCGCTGGTCGCGCGCGACGTTGCGACGGGAGCCGGCGACGCCGGCGCATTCAGCGCGGCGTACCAGTCGCTCCGTGCGAGCACCGCCTCCGCGACCGCGGCGCTCTTCACGTGGGTCGAAAGCAGCCACATTTACGCGGGCGTGCGCACGTCGGACGGCAACTGGTTCGAGCGGCGGCTGGCGACGGATGACCGGACGCCCGCGCTCGCGGCCAGCGACGGCCGCAACTTCGTGATCGTGCACTATTCGCCCGTGGACGCCGGACCGTTCCCGTGGTCCTCGACCATGCTCGATCCGGAGGGCCGCATCCTCGGCAACGGACCGGAAGTGAGCTTCTTCCCGACGGACATCGCCTGGACCGGCACCGCGTACGTCGTCGTCGGAACGAACGCGAGCCATCAGGTCGTGGCGTCGCTGCTCAGCCCCGCGGGCACGATCACGGCGCCCACGATCCTCGCGGTTCCGCGCTCAGGACGCGTGATCATCGACGCCGACGTCGCAGTGCGCGAAGGCGAACTGCTCGTGGCCTGGACGGAAGTGGACATCGCCGGCTGTCCGGACCCCGCGGTCTGCGGCACGCTCTGGCATCTCCTCGGCGCGCGCTTCACGCCGCTCCTGCAGCGCAACGACGCGCAGTCGCTCGTCCTCGTCGACACGGACGTCACCAGCGCGGACGTGATCTGGGACGGCACGCGCTACGTGATCGCATGGTCGAACTACGATCACGACGCGCTTCGCTACCGCACGCTGCGCACGAACAGCGCGATCTCGGGCATCACCACGGTCGGCGGCGTCAAAGGCGTTCCCGATCTCACGCTCGTTCCGAACGACGGCGTGGCCACGACGGCCGCCGATGGAAAGATCGTGTACTTCCGGGACGGCGGCGACATCGTGTCGACGATCGGCATTGACGGCGCGGCGGCCCTCGAACCGCTCGGCAACCGCCTCGCCTACGTGCAGAGCATTCCGCGCGACGAGGCGCCGTATCACGGCGCGCCGCGCCTGAACCTGCGCGTGGGCGATCTCATCGTGCCGGGGCCGAAGCCGTCCGCACCGGTGATCACGCGCGCCGTGCTGCCCGCGAACGACGTGGCCATGATCATCGAGTGGACCAAGCCCCTTGGGCCGGTCAACGGATATCGCGTGGAGTATCGCGTGGATGACGGCGTGTGGAACGAGCTCGATGTGTGGTTCGACGCGCGCGCGACGCAACTGGTCATCCGGCCGTGGCGCACGGATCCGGTGAACTACTACTTCCGCGTGCGCGCGGTGAACGATGCGGGCTTCGGGCCGTACTCGCAGACGGCGCTGGTGCGGACGCGGAAGGTGCGGGCGGTGCGTTAGCGACGCCCGAAACCGCCCGAGAGCACAGGCTTCGGGCGCTCGTCTTTGCGCACCACGTTCACGCCGTCCGGGCCGCCGACGATCGAGACTTCCGATACCGAGGAGCGGATCGGTTCGACCGGCGCGACGGTGGTCGCGATCGGCGGCGCATCCACCGGCTCGATGACGAACGGCTGCGCGATCGTCGGAGCGGTGTCGGCGACCGTCGCCGCGGGCGGCGCCTCGTGCACCACCTCGAGCGGCTTCTGCTCCACCGCGGGGATCTCGCTCTGGAACAGTCGGCCGAATTGGCCGGTCGTGCGGCCGCGCATCTCCGAGCGGATGGTGATGGCGACGAACCCCGCCGTCAGCAGGATCATCACCTTGCCGAAGTTCTTCAGGGTCAGGTACCGCTTCCGCGCTCTGCGATCGCGGATGGGAACGATAAGATCGGGTCGGTGGCGCAACATAGGCGTCTCTATCGCAAACGGGAGGCCAGGATGGCGCGAGTGGGTATTGTCGGGACCGGTTGGGGCGCGAGAGTGCAGGTGCCGACGTTCCGCGAAGCCGGACTCGACGTCACAACCATCGCCGGCTTCCATCACGACAAGACCCGCGAGCTCGCGAACGAGCTCGGCCTGCGCGCGCATGACGACTGGCGCGATGTGATCCATGCGGACGACGTCGACCTCGTCTCCATCGTCACGCCGCCCTCGGAGCATCGCCAGATGACGCTGGCCGCGCTCGAGGCGGGCAAGCACGTGCTCTGCGAGAAGCCGACTGCTTTGAACGCGCTCGAAGCATCGCAGATGGCCGACGCTGCGCGAAAACACCCGCGGCAGATCGCGCTCATCGATCATGAGCTGCGCTTCCTGCCCGCGTGGCGCGAGGCACGCGCGCGCATGAGCGAGCTCGGTCCCGTGCGCTACGTCGAAGTGCGCTATTCGAGTCCGTCCCGAGGGGACCGCACGCGCGCGTGGAACTGGTGGAGCGACGCCTCGCGCGGCGGCGGCATCTGGGGCGCGGTGGGCTCGCATTACGTCGACGCCATCCGCTACTTCGGAATGGAAGTGGAGGCCGTGCAGGCCATGCTGCGCACGATCATCGACGAGCGTTCGTTCGGCGACTCGATGCGCGCGGTGACGGCGGATGATTTCGCGTCGGTGGATCTGCGGCTCAATCGCGGAACGGGCGTGCTGCAATTCAGCGCCGTCGCCTCCGGCCCCGACGAGAACAGCCTCTTCACCATCTATTGTGAAGGCGGCGCGCTGCGCTTTTCCGGCGAGGAAGTCGTGATCTCGACGAAAGGCGCGCCATTCACGCGCATGGCCGGCCAGGACCTGCAGCAGCGTCCCGGCAACTCTCCCGGCGGAGCCTTCGGCACCGGCACGCTCCACCTCGGACGCGCGTTGCGCGCCGCCATCGACGACGGAGATCGCGATGCGCTCGCACCCGCGGCCACGTTCGAGGACGGCCTCATGCAGCAGCGTGTGCTGGACGCGGCGCGCCAGTCATCGGAGAGCGGAGGCTGGATCGCGCTCTGACAGCTTCCACACGCCGCACGCAAACAGCGCCGCCATGGCCGGCGCGATCAGCCACACCTCGACGTCGAACGCCGCGCGCCCCGCAATCCACTCGAACGGCTCCTCGGCGATGAGCAGCAGTGCGACGACGGCCACGATCGCCGTGGAGCGCCAGCGCAGCAGCGCAACGGCGATCGGAATCACCAGCACCATGTAGTGCAGCCACACCACGTTCGCGGTGAGCAGATAAACGAGGATGCCCAGCCCCGCCAGCAGCGGCGCGTCGTTGCGTTTGCGCCGCACGATCACGAGGATGAGCAGCGCGACCGCGAGCACGTAGCTGACCCACTCGCCGTATCGATGGAAAAGCTCCAGCGCCGGCGTGACGTTGCGCTCCATGCGCGTCGGCAGGCGGTGGTAGAACGCATTGGCCGCGCTCACCCACTGCAGCCACACGCGCGGACCGCCGTAACTGATGCTCGCGGCGATGAAGGCGATCGCGCCGCCGATCGCGCCCTGCACGAAATCGATCTTCCGTTCCGCGATCGCGAA
>DATLBM010000257.1:0-4196 GCA_035526885.1 Thermoanaerobaculia bacterium
GACGGCGTCCTGGGATCGCGGAGTACCGCGACAGTCGCCGCCGACACGTTTGGTGCGATGCATAAGGTTTTTCGCTTTCTGGACCTTACCTATCACCGCGCTGGACTCGATAAGAGCAATTCACCCAAAGTCCGCGCGCTCGTGCACCATCCATCGGATCCGACGAATTGGAATTCCAGAGACAGCGCGATTCTCGTCGCCCGGGATACCCCGGAACATTACGACATGGCCAGTCTGGACGTGATTGCGCACGAGCTTGCGCACGGATTGAACGATCAAGGGCCGAAGCTCGTTTTGAGCGGTGAGGCCGGCAAGGTTTCCGAGTCGACTGCAGACATGTTCGCCATGCTGGTGAGCCACAAAGAATGGCCCTACGACCCGCTGCCCTACCGGATCGGAGAACTGACCTTGAAGAACAACCAGTCCATGGACAGAGCGTTGACGTACATGGACGCTCCCTCCCTTAAGACGGGTACCGTAACGTGCTACACATCCGACATCGGCACGCTGGAGAACCATCGAGGCGCCGGCCCCGGAGATCACATGTTTTATCTCCTGGTCTACGGAGGGATGAGCCTCTGCAATTCGAGCTTCGTTCAGGGAATCGGATTCGAAGCGGCGACGACGATCTGGCAGAAAGCATTTTTCGGGCTGAATGAGTCCTCCGGCTATTCCGCATTGCGACAGCAATTCATTGCGGCTGCTCAGGATTATGCCAACGGGCCCTCCACAGTCGTTAGCAGCACCATTGCGGCCTTCGACGCCGTCGAAATCCCGTGACTCAAATCTCCGCCCGCCGCAACTTCAGCGCGTTCGCGATCACCGACACGGAGCTGAAGCTCATTGCCGCGGCGGCGATCATCGGGCTGAGAAGCAGGCCGAAGACGGGATAAAGCGCGCCGGCCGCGATGGGCACGCCGATGGCGTTGTAGATGAACGCGAAGAACAGGTTCTGGCGGATGTTTTTCATCGTGGCCGTGCTGAGACGGCGCGCGCGCACGATGCCGCGCAGGTCGCCGCGCACGAGCGTCACGTCCGCGCTTTCCATCGCCACGTCCGTGCCCGTGCCCATGGCGATGCCCACGTCCGCCTGCGCCAGCGCGGGCGCGTCGTTGATGCCGTCGCCGGCCATGGCCACCACCTTGCCCTCGGCTTGCAGCCGCTTCACCGCCTCCGCTTTCGCCTCCGGCAGCACCTCGGCCATCACCTCGTCGATGCCGAGTTTTTTCGCGACCGCATCCGCCGTGGTCTTGCTGTCGCCGGTGATCATCACCACGCGCAGTCCTTCCGCGTGCAGCGCCTGAATCGCCTCCGCGGTCGTGTCTTTGATCGGATCGGCGACGCCGAGGAAGCCGGCGGGCTTGCCGTCGATGACGACGAACATCACCGTCTGCCCCGACGCGCGCAGCGACTCCGCGAACGCCACGAGATCGCCGACGTGCACGTGCACTTCGTCGAGCATGGCGCGATTGCCGAGGGCCACGCGGCGTCCTTCCGCGGCGCCGTAGACGCCTTTGCCCGTGACCGACTCGAAGTGCTGCGCCTTGGGGATGCTCAGGCCGCGCTGCTCCGCGCCGGCCACGATCGCAGCGGCCAGCGGATGCTCGCTCGCGCGCTCGACGCTCGCCGCGAGGCGGAGCATCTCGTTCTCGTCGAATCCCTCCATGCCCACGACCGATGCGAGCGCCGGCTTGCCGACCGTGAGTGTGCCGGTCTTGTCGACGACCAGCGTGTCGACTTTGCGCATCACCTCGATCGCCCCGGCATTGCGGAACAGCACGCCCGCGGTCGCGCCCTTGCCCGCGGCGACCATCACCGACATCGGCGTGGCCAGTCCCAGCGCGCAGGGACAGGCGATGATCAGCACCGCGACGGCGTTCACGATCGCGTACACGAGTCGCGGCTCCGGACCCTTCATCATCCAGATGACGAACGTCGCGACGGCGACGGCGATGACGGCCGGGACGAACCACGCCGACACCGTGTCCGCGAGCCGCTGAATGGGCGCGCGGCTGCGCTGCGCCTGCGCGACCATGTTCACGATCTGCGCGAGCAGCGTCTCCGATCCCACGCGCTCGGCGCGGATGACCAGGGCGCCGGTGCCGTTCACCGTCGCGCCGATGACGCGATCGCCCGCGGCTTTGGCGACGGCCACGGGCTCGCCCGTGACCATCGACTCGTCGACGTTGCTCGCGCCCTCGACCACCACACCGTCGACGGGCACTTTCTCGCCCGGACGCACGCGAAGCAGATCGCCGGGATGCACGTGCTCGAGCGGAACGTCTTCCTCCCTGTCGCCCTGGATGCGGCGCGCGGTCTTGGGCGCGAGCCCGAGGAGCGCGCGGATGGCGTGGCCGGTGCGCGAGCGCGCGCGCAGCTCCATCACCTGGCCGAGGAGCACGAGCGTGACGATGGCGGCGGCGGCTTCGTAGTAGACGCCGACCAGGCCGTGATGATCGCGGAGCTCGCGCGGAAAGAGTCCCGGCGCGATCGTGGCCACGAGGCTGTACAGAAACGCCACCGCCACGCCGAGGCCGATCAGCGTGAACATGTTCAGGCTGCGGTTGACGATGGACGCGTACGCGCGCTCGAAGAACGGCCGGGCGCACCAGAGCACGACCGGCATCGCCAGCGCGAGCTCGATCCAGGGCGCCCAGCGCAGAATGTCGTCGTCGTACCAGTTCAGTGCCGCGATGTGGCGCGTCATCGCGAAGAACACCAGCGGCGCGGTGAAGACGACGCTCACCCAGAAGCGCCGCGACATGTCTTTCAGCTCCGGATTCTCTTCCTCGACGGCGCTGATCGTCTCCGGCTCCAGCGCCATGCCGCACTTCGGACAAGCCCCCGGCTTGTCGCTGCGCACCTCGGGATGCATCGGGCACACGTAGACCGCGCCCGGCGCGGCGGGCGTCATCGGCTCGCGCTTCGCGTCGCCGCTCATGTACTTTTCCGGATCCGCGTCGAACTTCGCTTTGCAGCCGAGGCTGCAGAAGTAGATCGTCTGGCCGTGATGGTCGGAGGTGCCGGCCGCGGTGGCCGGATCGATCTTCATGTGACAGACGGGATCGGTCACGAGCTCATTCATCGCGGGAGATTCTATGTTTGTAACGAATCGCGCGTTTGCCGCACTACTGCATCGGAGGCAGGAATGAACATCATTCGCAATCTCGTCGTGATTCTCTGCGTGATTCTTTTCGGGGCCGGTGCGGCGCTCGCGCAGCCGCTCACGGTGGTCAACGTGCAGGCGCCGAACGTCAACTTCGTCTTCAACCCCAGCGGCACCGTGACCGTGCAGGATCTCTCCTCGCCGATCTGGTCGGGCGGCTTTCTGCAGTCGCGCAATTTCAAGGGCGCGGCGGGCGCGCCGGCGGCGGGATTGTACGTGTACGAATACCGCGTCGACCTGCGCAACGTCGTGGGCATCACGTTCATCCGGCAGATCTTCTCGATGAAAGTGAACATCGGCCCGACGGTGAAGCTGGACTTCAACGGCGACAAGAAACTCGATGACGTGTTCGTGGTGACGAAGGGCGGATTGGGCAACATCCCGCTGAAGTCCGCGGTGCGCTCGGGCAACGACATCACGTTCACGTTCAATCCGTCGGTGGGCGAGGGCAGCGCGCCGGGCAAGGGCGACAGCAGCTTCTTCTTCGGCCTGGTGTCGAAGTATCCGCGCACGACGGTGAAGGTCAGCCCCGCGAACAACGCGGGCGGCGTGCTGCTGCTCGACGCGTGGGCGCCGAAGCACCCGTGAGCTCCGTTGCCGGTTGCCATGTTGCCATGTTGCCGGTGCGGTTTGGGCTGGGCGATCACGCACCGGTAACCGGCAACATGGCAACCGGCAACGTGAATTAACCTAGGCGGCGTGATCACGCTCTCGCGCGACGAGGCGCGCCGCCGCCTCGTCGCCCATCTCGGGCTGGCGCGCATCCTCGGCCGCGGCGCACGCGGCACGCGCGCGGTGCTCGATCGCCTGCGCTGCATTCAGCTCGATCCGCTGGACGTCATCGGCACGAACGCCGATCTCGTGGTGATGGCGCGCGCCGACGATGTGAAGCGCGGCGACGTGTGGCGTCATCTCTTTCCCGAGCACGCCTTCGAACATTTCGCGAAGGAGCGCTGCATCCTCCCCGCGCGCGCGTTTCCGTACTACCGGCGCGAGGGACACGCGGCCCAGACGCACTGGTGGCGTCACG
>DATLBM010000258.1:0-3344 GCA_035526885.1 Thermoanaerobaculia bacterium
CCCGTCTTCGTCGATTTCACCGCTGCTCCAGACCACCATCACACCCTCCCACCCCAGCCTGCGCGGGATCAGTTCACAATCAACATACGCCCTCTCATCCCTTCGCGCTAGAAGATCAGCCGTTTGCGGACTGCATACAGCACGATCTCCGCGGTGCTGTGCAGATTCAGCTTCTGCATCAGGTTCGCGCGGTGCGTTTCAATCGTCGACACACCGACGTCGAGCAGCGCCGCGACTTCCTTGTTCGATCGGCCTTCCGCGAGCAGCTGCAGGACTTCTTTCTCGCGGTCGGTCAGGAGCTCGTACGAATCGGTGAGTCCGCGCGCCTGCAACTGCGCCATGTACTCCTCGGCCAACACGCCGCTGACCGCCGGACTGAAGAACGATTTGCCCGCGGCGACGGCGCGAATCGCGGGCAACAGATCTTCGTCCGTCGCATCTTTCAGCAGGTAGCCGCGCGCGCCCGCGTTGATCGCACGCATGACGTACGACTCGTCGAGATGCATGCTCAGCATGATTGCCAGCGGCGGCGGATCCATCTTCTGCGATCGCGCGGCTACGTCGATCCCGTTCAGCTTCGGCATGGCCACGTCGAGGATCAGCAGGTCGGGATGGTGCTCTTCACACAAGCGCAGCGCTTCGAGACCGTCGGACGCCTCCGCAACCACTTCCACGGAATCCTCGGTCTCCAGCAGCGATCGCATGCCGCGCCGCACGATGGAATGATCGTCAGCTAACAGCACGCGCACGTTGCGCCTCCTCGATCGATAAGGTGACGGGGAGCGTGACCCGCAGGTCCGTCCCCGTCGGTTTGTGCGGACCGACGTCGAAGGTCCCGTGCAGTTCGCGCACGCGCTCTTCGATTCCGATCAGGCCCATTCCGCGCGTGCGTCCCGGCTCGATGCCCGCACCGTCGTCGGAGACGACGAGATCGAGCGTGTTTCTGTCGAGGCGCAACGCGATCTCGATCCGGTTCGCGTGCGCGTGGCGCGCGCAGTTGGTCAGCGCTTCCTGCACGATGCGATAGATGCAGGTCCGGTATTGATCCGGAAGCGTGTCGATTTCGCCGGACAGCGTGAGATCGATGGGAGTGCTGTACCGCCGGCGGAAATCGCGGACGAGCCATTCGAGCGCGGGTTGCAATCCGAAGTCATCCAGCATGCTCGGGCGAAGGCCCATCACCAGGTCGCGAACGGACCGCAGGATCGTATCGAGCAGCCGCTTCGCCTCGGCGATGGCATGCGAGAGTTGCGTGTCGGAGCCCGAACTCCCGCGGGCTCGATCGGCGCGGCCGATCTCCATGCGCAACGCGGTCAGCATCTGCCCGACGTGATCGTGCAGCTCGCGCGTGAGCTTCTTTCGCTCTTCTTCCTGCGTTGCGACGAGCTGCTGCGAGAGCAGTCGCATCTCGTGCTCGGCCCGCTCCGCATGTTCGCGCTGTTGCTCGGAACGACGCTCCAGCATCCGCAGGCGCACGACGGCGACGAACGCGACGACGAAGCCGAGGAGGAGCGTGCGCCAGAGGCGGCGATGCAGATCCTCGCGAAACGTGGCAAGGCGCCGCGTGACTTCCGCGCGCTGCGTCGCAAGGTTGGTGTTGTTGAGCTGCTCGATGTCGTTCGTGAGCGAAAGCACCGCTTCGCGGCGCGGGAGAACCTCCCGGCGCAGGAATCGGCCGCTGCGCATCATCTTCTCGTAAGCGGACCACTCGAACAGCGGCTCGAATGCCTGCCAGTAGTCGTCCAGGCGGCTGTCGAGGTTGTCCATACGAGGTGCCGCATTGGCGGGAAGCAACGCACGAAGGTCCTTCACCGAGGCGCTGTGCTTCTGGCGCAATTCGGTGAGATGCTGCCGATACTCTGGAGCCTCGTCGCGATCCGTATCGAGCAGATAGTCGCGGATGTAGATGCTCGACAGATACACGTCCGCGCGCAACCGGCGGAGCGTGCTCTCCACGTCGCGATGGTGCGTGTTCAACTGATCGAGCTGCGCGTAGATCTCTTCGGCTTTCCGCGAGGTCGTGGCAATCGACGTGTAGATCAGCAGCAGCAGCCCGCCGAGCGCGGCCGCCGCGACGGGCCACGTGGCGAAGAACCTCCGCTGCCACTTCCTCCAGAATCGCATGCGCACTCAGCTCACAACCGCAGCCGCCAGGGCATCACTCCCTCGGCGCGGCGAGGTGAGCCGCTGCGGCCAGAACCGCGCGCGCTGCTGGCGAATGTTGCGCATGTCCGTCAGCAGCTTCTCGGACCAGTCGTAAATCGAATGGGACGCAATCTGCTCCCGCATCGCCTGCATGCGCGCCCGGCGTTCCGCGACCGGCATGAGAACGGCGCGCAGGATCGTCCCGGCGACTTGCTGCGTGTCGTACGGATTGACGAGCAGCGCTCCGTCGAGCTCCTTCGACGCGCCGGCGAAGACGCTGAGGACGAGCGCACCATCGCCGTCGTTGCACGCCGCGACGTACTCCTTGGCCACGAGATTCATCCCGTCGTGCAGCGGCGTGACGAGCGCACTGCCGGCCATCGCGTAGTAGCGGCGCACTTCGTCCGGGCTGAACGTGCGCATCTGCAGAAGAATCGGCTTCCACGTCGCAGTTCCGAAGCGAGCGTTCACGCGATCGACGGCGTCCACCAGATCGCCGGCAAGCCGCTGGTACTTCGGGATTCGCGTGCGTGTCGGCGACGCGAGTTGGACGAAGACGTACTTGCCGATCAGCGAAGGGTTCTGTTCCAGCAGGAGCTCGACCGCGGCGACCCGCTCGATCAGTCCTTTCGTATAGTCCGCGCGATCCACGCCGACGCTGACGTGCGCGTCGCGCGCGATCCCGAGCGACGCGCGCAGCTCGGCTCCCTCGGCGCGCGGCGCGGCTGGATAGGGCCACTCGACGCTGATCGGATACGTGCGGATCTCGGTGCGGTGACCCCCGTACGAGACCGACATCGTTTCGAGATCGACGCGGCATTCGAGATAGCGCTGCACGGTGTCGAGAAAGTTCAGGCAGTACTGCTGCGTGTGGAACCCGATGATGTCCGCGCCGAGCATTCCTTCGAGGATCGATTCTTTCCACGGGCAGATCCCCGCAACCTCGGCATTCGGCCAGGGGATGTGCCAGAAGAGACTCGTCACCACGTGAGGCGCCTGCTCGCGCACGAGCTTCGGCACGAGGGCGAAGTGATAATCCTGAATCAGCAGCAGGCCGTCCGCGCTCGCCTCCTGGACGGCAGCCGCTGCGAACGTGGCATTCACGCGCTGATACGCGGCCCAGTCGGCGGCGCGGAACGACGGCTGCGTGTGAGCCATGTGGCAGAGCGGCCACAGTCCCTCGTTCGCGAAGCCGGAGT
>DATLBM010000259.1:0-5259 GCA_035526885.1 Thermoanaerobaculia bacterium
TGACCTAGCGACCGCACGCGCTTCGCGCGATGGGACGACCGGGGGCCTCCGGCGGCCGGGGCCACGGCCCCGGACCCCGTTTGCGGGCCAACCAGCGGGGTCCGGGGGCGAGCCCCCGGCCGCCGGAGGCCTCCCGTCGTCCCCCATCGCGCGAAGCGCGTGCGGTCGCCAGATCACTGTCCCCGGATGCGCTCCTGCAGCGCGCCGATGATGAGACACGCCGCCGCGTCGGCGACTTCGATCCATTCGCGCGTCGCGTCTTCGGCGCGCGGGTCGAGGGCGTCGTCATGCATCGGGTGGATGGATGCCACGCGGCCGTGTGCGATGTCGTTGCGCAGTGCCAGCAGTCGCGGCGGGATGCGTTTTTTCTCGACGACCGCCTCCGCGGCGATGGCCAGGCGAAGGATCGACTCGTCGTCGCGCTCCGGCGACCGCGCGAGATGCAGCAGTTGCACGAGCGCAGTGGCGACGCCGCCCGGCGCGATCTGTTGCGCCCCGAGGCGGAGCGAGTCGTACCAGCGGACGACGTCCGCGAGGCGCAGCGTCGCGAACGGCGCCGCGTACGCGAAGACCCGCGGGTCGAACGTCAGCTCGCGCACGCGCAGCTCGTTGCCCGTGACCGTGATCGTGCCGCCGAACGATCCCGGCGACGCGAGGTTGAGCAGCAGAAAGAGGTCGTGGATAAACAGCTCGACGTACGCGGGCGCGTCGCGGCGATCGACGTCGCCGCGCACGGCGATGGGCGCGCGGATCACCGGCGGCTCCAGCGCTTGCGGCCATGTCGCGACTACGCGTACGCCGTCGTATGCGCGCTCGCGCACGAGCTCGTCCGGCACCGTATCGCCGAGGATGATCTCGGCCTCGAATCGATACTCGCTCATCGTTCGTTCCTCCGCGCAACAGCATCGCGCGCGCGGAAACGCGTCCCGAGGGAGTGTCTACTCTTCGTGCCTCGGCGGGATCTCGCGGCCCTCGGAAAGAGCGTTTGCGGTCTACGTCCGCTGGAGCGTGAGATCGTACGCGTCATGACGGATTTCGCGGCGTTCGTGAACGCGTTGCCGCGCCAGGCGCGCGTGCTCGTGTTCCACGATTCGGATGCCGACGGCGTGACCGCGGGCGTGGTGCTGCAGCGCACGCTGGAGCGGATCGGATTTTCGAATGCGATGCGAGGCATGCCGGGGCGCGAACGCGACGCGTGGTCGGAAGGCAATCGCGCCATCATCGCCGAGGCGCAGCCGCAGGCGCTGTTCGTTCTGGACCTCGGATCGCGCAACGAGCCGCTCTGCGACGGCATCCCCACGTGCCTCATCGATCATCATCGTCCCGACGGCGTGCCGCCCGGCGCGCTGCTCGTCACCGCCTACGATCGCGATCCGATTCCGAACACGTCGCTGCTCGTTTACGAGCTGTGCGCGCCGCTGGCGGACATCGAAGATCTCGATTGGATCGCGGCCATCGGCGCGCTGAGCGACGTCGGCGAGCGCGCGCCGTTCCCGTTGCTGGCTTCGGTGAAAAAGCGCTACGCGATGTCGGACTTGAAGGAGGCCACGGCGCTGGTGAACGCGGCGCGGCGCGCCGCCGGGTATCGGCCTGAAGTCGCGGCGCGTGCGCTGCTCGATCACGCTTCGCCACGCGACTTCGTGCGCTCGACGTCGCCGGAGGTGGCGGCGTTGCGCGCCGCGCGCGAGGAAGTGAAGATTGCCATGGCCGAGGCGAAGAAGGCGGCGCCGAAATTCGCGGGCAACGTGGCGCTGATCCGCGTGCGCTCGCGCTGCCAGGTCCATCCCGTCGTCGCGCAGATCTGGCGCACGCGTTTGCCGAAGTACATCGTCATCGTGGCGAACGACGGCTACCTGCCGGGACGCGTGAACTTCTCCGCGCGCGGCACGGGCGGCGCGAGCCTGGATCGACTTCCTCCGCGCGAACGGCGTGGACGCGCGCGGCCACGATCAGGCCACCGGCGGCAGCGTGACGTTCGACGAGTGGAAGGCGCTGCTGGTCAGGCTGGGATTCGAGCCGTGAGGCTCCGGATGGCCAGCCTGGCCACGGCCGAATACTGGAGCGGCGACTTTCGCATGCGTACTACCGCGACGCGGCGTCGTTCGAGACAGCCCAGATCCTTCCGCTGTTCGAGGAACAGTCCCTCACCGCCGACTTTGCGCTCGATCCCGCCCCGCACGCGCGACGACGCGTGGCGCGACACTGAGCGTCACGCGGTTACGATGACGCAATGCTCCGGCGAAGCGCCGCTTCCTCCCCTGCCGCCGCGCTGGCCATGCCGCTGCTGATCATGTGGGGCCTCTGGGCGTTGGATTTCGTGTGGCCCGGACGCATCGGCCACGGCATCGTGCCGCGCACCGCGTACGGACTGCCGGGCATCGCCATGGCGCCGTTCCTCCACGGCAATCTGCAGCACCTCCTCTCCAACACCGTCCCCTTCGCCATCCTCGGCGCGATCATCTTGCTGCGCGGCACGCGCGCGTTCACGTTCGTCTTCATCACCAGCATGCTGTTCTCGGGCTTCGGTACGTGGCTGTTCGGCACACCGGGCACGGAGCACATCGGCGCGAGCGGCGTGGTCTTCGGCTTCCTCGGCTACGTCCTGCTCCGCGCGATCTACGACCGCCGGTTCGACTCGTTCGTCATCGCGGTCCTCGTCGCGCTGCTGTACGGGGCGATGATCGTGAGCTCGATTCTGCCGGCGAGCGGGATCTCGTGGACCAGTCACGTGTTCGGATTCATCGGCGGCGTGGTGGCGGCGCGGTTGCGTTACGCACGGTGACCGATCTGCTATCGTGACCGCGGTCCATGCCGCCCGAAGTCACAGCCGTCATCACGACACACGTGCGCCCTCTTCACGTGCACGAAGCGGTGGCCTCGCTGCGAGCGGAGACGCACCAGGACGTCGAGATCGTCGTCGTCGATGACGGCGGCGAGCTGACGGCTTTGGGCCGGGACGTTCGCATCGTGCGTGGCCGGTCGCTGGGCGTGGGCCGCGCGCGCAACCTCGGTCTCGAAGCTGCGCGGGGCGAGTTCATCGTCTTCCTCGATGACGACGACGTGGCTCTGCCGCATCGCATCTCGACTCTGCTCGCGGCGGCGAGATCGTCCGGCGCCAGCCTCTGCTTCGGGAAGACCCGCCGAGTCGTCGTGGGAACGGCGATCGAACTGGCCGCCGTGCCGGCGCACCTTCCGCCGTCCGGTGCGGTCGGATTCCGCGATGTGCTCGCGTGCAATCCTCATGTGAACTCGGTGCTGGTGCGAACGGAGCTGCTGCGCGCCGTGGGCGGCTTCGACGCGGAGGCCCGCCACTTCGACGACTGGTCGGCCTGGCTTCGCATCGCGGATCGCAACGCGGTCATTCGCAGCGTCAGCGACGTCGTGGCGGAATGGCGGATCCACAGCCGCGGACTCTCCGCGCAGGTGCTGAACATCCGGGCGATGAAGGCGCGCCTGATTGCGCTCTTCGACCGGCTGGAAAAGTCTTTGAGACCCGAGAACGCGCGCGCGGTTGCCGCTGCGCGTGCGGTGGTGGTCGCGAACGACATCGCGACGTATGACGATTACGTCAAGTGCAGCGGCGCGCTTCAGCCTGCCGCTCCGAACCGGCGGGCTGAAGCCCGCCGCTCCACCTGAAAAACCCAATGCGAACCGCCATTGCTTTCCTTCTCGCCATCACTCTCCTCGCCGGCTGCACGGCGAAACAGGAACGTCCTGCCGCTCCGAGCGACGACGACGCCCTGATCGCCGCCGCGCGCGCGTACGTCGCGAAAGAGTCCGTCGTGCCTTCATCGAAGATCACCGTCAGCGGAAAATCCGGCGATTACGTGAGACTGCAGGTAGAGGCGGTCGACGGCCAGACGGATCCGGCCACGGTGTTCATGAAACGCGTCAACGGCACCTGGACCGGCCTCTCCCTCGGCACCGGCTTTCCTCCCGATGATCTGCGCGCGCTCGGCATCCCCGAGGCGCTCTGGGACAAGGAAGCGCCGGACGCGGTGGTCTCCGATCTGTACAAGGCCCACGAAGCGGACCAGAGTCCGTTCTTCCAGACCGCGCATCGCGACCGCGTCGACCGCTACTTCGAGCCGGCGCTGGCGGACCTGATCTGGAAAGACGCGGTCAGTTCGGCGGGCGAAGTCGGCGCGATCGATTTCGATCCGCTGTACGACGCGCAGGACGTCGCGATCGCGAATCTGGCGGTGCAGCCGGCCGAGGTGACGGCCGGTAGCGCGCGAGTGCTGGTGACGTTCGAGAACCACGGAACGAGAGAACAGATCGCGTACTCACTCGCGCAGTCCGCAGGCGCGTGGAAGATCGCGGACGTCACCTACCGCGACGGCCGGACGCTCCGCGGCATTCTCACCTCGTCGTGAGCCGGTGAATAGCTCTCGATCGCGCCGAGCGTGCCACCCGGCGTGAGCGTGCGGATCTCGAGCTCGACCTTCGACGTTCCGTCGCTCCAGGTGTCGATCACCGCGTCTTCGATCTCCGAGGCCTGGCCGCGAAACGCGGCGATCGCCGCGGCGCGCGCCAGGCCATCCGCGGCCGATGTCACTCTGGCGTGCAACGAGAGCTGTTCGAGTCCGCGCTTCTTGTGAACGCCGGCGGTTCCTTCTTCATCGCCCTTCTCGAAATGGACTGCGAGGCTTGCGGCCGGCTCACAGCCCGGCGGCGCGTTGGGCATCTCGCAAGGGTCGGGGAGCATTTCCGTCGTCCACGCTTTGAAGCCCGCCGCGCGCAGGCGCTGTTCGACCTCCGGTGCAGCCGCGCCCCACGCCAGATCGAGGACGCCGGCCGGGCCACTCGCGTCGCCGGCTCCGTGCTCTTCGTAGGTGTGCCACCCGTCATCCTCGAGGCGATAGCAGACCAGTCTCGACCACGGGCCGGCGTCGTGGACGCGGTCGCCCCACGTGTGCTGCGTCCGGGTGGCGGTGGCTTTCACCGGTCCGAAGCGCCTGGTGAGGCGTTCCTTCGCCGCGTCGGCGGCTTGCCTCGTGATCGTCTCCGCGGTGATCGTGATCTGGTTCATGCGCTCGCCGGGGTCGAAGTAGACCGCCGCGTGCTGCCCGTCGACGTCGGTGGAGATCCAGGTCGCGGCGGTTTTCCGCGGCGGCACACTCACCTTCAGTCCCTGACGCTTCAGCGTCCGCGCGGCGCGGTCGATCGACATGTCCCATCGCAGTCCGCGCCACACATCATCTGTTTGTGACGTGGTGCACGCACCGAGCATGGCCAGCACGACGAGGCAGCAGCAGC
>DATLBM010000260.1:0-3014 GCA_035526885.1 Thermoanaerobaculia bacterium
CGCGGCATCGCCTCGTTCGACGTGCTCGCCGCCCTCGCGGAAACGGCGGCCGTCCAGAACTACACGAAGCCGCTCATGCACGCGGGGGACGAACTCGTCGCGACCGACGCCCGCCATGCGGTGGTCGAGCGGCACGCGGCCGACGCCTTCGTGCCGAACGACGTCACGCTCGACGCCGCCGAGCACCAGCTCGTGATCCTGACGGGGCCGAACATGGGAGGCAAGTCGACTTACCTCCGGCAGACGGCGCTCCTCTGCCTCATGGCGCAGGCCGGTTCGTTCGTGCCCGCACGCACCGCCAAGCTCCCCGTCGTCGATCGCTTGTTCGCCCGGGTCGGCGCGTCGGACAACATCGCGCGCGGACAATCCACCTTCATGGTGGAGATGCAGGAAACCGCGAACATCCTGCACAGCGCAAGCTCGCGCAGCCTCGTGATCCTGGATGAGATCGGCCGCGGCACCTCCACGTTCGATGGCCTGAGTCTCGCCTGGGCGGTCGCGGAGCATCTCGCCTCGAACAGCCGTGCGCGTCCGAAGACGATCTTCGCGACGCACTACCACGAGTTGACGGATCTGGCCGACAGCGTCCCCGGTGTCGCCAACTTCCATGTCGTCGTCCGCGAGTGGCAGGACGATATCGTCTTCCTGCGCAAGGTCGTGCGCGGGCGATCCGATCGGAGCTACGGGATTCAGGTCGCGCGGCTTGCGGGGATCCCCCCGGCGGTCGTCGTCCGTGCGCGCCAGATATTGAACGGCCTGGAACGCGACGAGCTGTCGCGTGGAGGCCGTCCGTCATTGAGCGGCGCCACTGAGGACCAACCGGGGCAGCTCGGACTGTTCCAGGCGCCGGCAACAGGAGATGATCCCATTCACCGCCGCCTTCGCGCACTCGACATCAACGACATCACTCCGATGCAGGCGCTCTCTCTCCTCGCGCAGCTCAAGGACGAGGCGAGTGAATGACGCGGCTCCAGTGGTGCGCGTGTGTCTGCGCCACTATCACGCTTCTCTGTAACAGCGCACACGCGAGCACTCGTTACGATCCTCGTTTCAGGTTTCGGACGATCACCACCCCGCACTTCGCGATCCATTTTCACCAGGGGGAGGATGCCCTGGCGCGCCGGCTTGCCCGCATTGCGGAAGAAGTCGCCAGAAGCGTCGCGGGAGAGCTCGGCGTGGCGAATGGCCGGGTGCACGTAATTCTCGTGGATCAGACGGACCTCTCGAACGGCTGGGCGCGCGCCGCGCCCTACAACGTCATCGAGATCACCGCGGCTGCTCCGCCGGGCGAGAGCGTGATCGGCAACACGGACGACTGGCTTCGTCTCGTCTTCTCGCATGAGTACACGCACATCGTGCACCTGGACAAGGCCGGTGGCGTGATCGGGGGCCTCAGGCGCGTGTTCGGCCGGATGCCGCTGCTCTATCCGAACTTGTTTCTGCCGCTGTGGCAGATCGAGGGGATCGCGACGTACAACGAAAGCGTCCTGACAGGAGAAGGTCGCGTCCCTGCCGGCGACTTCAGGATGATCGTCGACCGTGCGGCGTCTGCCCGCAGGTTCGATCCACTCGACCGCGCCAATGGTGGACTGGTCGACTGGCCTGGAGGTGCCGCGCAGTACGCGTACGGCGCATACTTCCACCAATACCTGGCGGAACGCTTTGGCGCCGATTCGATCCAACGGCTCTCCGACGAGACGTCCCGGCGGCTTCCCTATTTCGGCGCTCGCGCGTTCAGGAAGGTCTACGGCCGATCCCTGGGTGCGCTCTGGGACGACTTCGAGGCAGAGACGCGCCGTCTTGCACGACCAGAACAGCCGCTGCGTACCCGGTTGACTCACCACGGATACTCGGTCGATGCGCCGCGGTTCAGCGGTGACGGACGGCTCTTCTACACGGTGGCGAACCCGCACGGATTCCCCGCCTTGATGGAGCTCCCGCGTGACGGCTCGGGGCCGCGGCAGGTCGTCACCAAGTACCTCGGTGGGCACATCGCGGCCACCGGCACGTCGCTCGTCTTCGATCAGCTGGAAGTCGTCAACAACGTCGGCCTGCACGGAGACCTTTACCGCGTGCCGCAGGACGGCGGACGGGCGCAGCGGATCACCCGTGGCGCCCGGGCCGCGGATCCTGACGTTTCCCCGGACGGCCGCACGATCGTGTGCACGATTCAGTTGGCCGATCGCCGCGCGCTCGCCACGCTGGCGGTGGCAGCGGGCCGCGGCACTCGCCCCGCGGTTCTGATCTCCGACGAGTCGTCCGATTTCGCGTCGCCCAGGTGGTCGCCCGACGGCCGTTCGATCGTGGCGGAACGACGGCGGCTCGGGCATCCTTCCGAGCTCGTAATCGTCGACGCGGCCACAGCACGCACCCGGACGATCGTCTCCTCCCCGGCAGCGCGCAACGTCACGCCGACCTGGACGTCCGATGCGAAGTCGATTCTCTTCGCGTCCGATCGTGGGGGCGCACCGTTCGCGATTTATTCGGCGGACGTCCAAACCGGTGCGCTGCGGCGGCTCGAGGGCACGGGTGTCGGTGCGCAATCCCCAGCGCTGTCTCCGGACGGCCGCGATCTCGTCTTCGTGGGCTACACCGAGGCTGGGTACGATCTATTTTCGATGCCCATCGCGTCTGCAACCTGGACCGATGTGCCGCCGCAGTCTGCGCCCGTCACCACGGATCAGTCCGTGGCGATGGAGGCGGGGCCGCCGGCGGCGGATCATCCGTACCGTCCGTGGCGGATGCTGGCGCCTCAATTCTGGACGCCGATCGTGGAGTCGGACGACGGGGAGATCACGGTGGGCGCGGGCGTCGAGGGGGACGATGCGCTGGGGCGGCACGTGTACGGCGCCGCCGCGGCGTGGTCCGCATCCCGGCTCCGGCCCGACTGGTCGATCGGGTACGCGTACGATCGCTGGTGGCCCACGTTCTTTGCGAGCGTGTCGGACCGCACCGATCCGGCGCGCGCAGGTGAAGTGGGTACGCGCGAAGCAAATGCGGGCGCGTTGTTCCCC
>DATLBM010000261.1:0-8322 GCA_035526885.1 Thermoanaerobaculia bacterium
GGACCGGCATTGCCATCGAGCTGCTGTTGTTGATCGTGAGCATTGCCCTCGCCGTGATCCTCTACGTTTTGACACGGCCGGTTCACAAAGAGCTCGCGCTCATGGCGCTCCTCTTCAACGCCGTCGCCTTGACCGTGGAAAGCGCCTATGCGATGCAGCTCGTCGAGGCGCTCTTCCCGATCGGCAACAACGCTTACCTGACCGCGTTCACGCCCGGCCAGCTCCAGGCGATGACCGCGCTGGCGATGAAGGCACATGTGTTCGGATTCGGCATCGCCCTGCTGTTGTTCGGCCCGTATTTTTTCGTCACGGGATACCTGATCGTCAAGTCGCGGTATCTGCCGAAGCCGATCGGTGTCCTGTACCAGCTCGCCGGACTGGCGTACATGTTCAACGGCTTCGCGCTGGTGCTCGCGCCGCGGTTCGCCGGCCGCGCGTTCATGATCATGGCCGCGCCCGTGTTTCTCGGCGAGACGTCCTTCGCCGTGTGGCTGCTGATCAAAGGCGTGCGCGTGGACCGCTGGCGCTCACTGACGGGCGTTCCCGCCTGAAGACGAGCAGACGTCGCCCGAACGACCTTCTCACGCCTACTGCGCCAGCAGCGGATACGGATTCACATACGTTCCCTTCCACCAGCGGCGGTCCTTGTCGAGGCGGATCAGCGCGAAGTGGAGGTGCGGCGCGTTCTTCGGGGCGTTGCCGGTGGTGCCGACGTAGCCGAGGACTTCGCCGCGGTGGAGAAGCTGGCCTTCGTGCAGGCCGGCGGCGTAGCGATCGAGGTGGGCGTAGTAGTAGCAGAAGCGCTGGTCGGGATCGAACTGGTACACCGTCAGTCCGCCCGGTTTGCTGGTGAAGAGCTTTTTCACCACCCCGTCGTCGGTGGCGATCACCGGCGTGCCGGTGGGGGCCATGATGTCGATGGCCTCGTGGCGGCGGCCGCCGCGGGCGTCGTTGAACATGTCGTGGATGGCGGTACGGTCCACGCCCGCGACGGGCAGGATCATCGCGCGCGGCGCATCGGCATCGCGCATCGACGGCTCGCTCGCGATCACCGGCGGCGGCGCGGTCTCGGTCGCGATCGGCGCGATGACCGCGGGCGGCACGGGCGGTTCGTTCGCGACCTCGGGCGGCGGCGCATCGAGCGGCTCACCCGAGAGATTGGGTACCGGCGCGGACGCCGGCGCGGGCGGCGCTCCGATCGCCCGCGTGACGTCTCTGCGCACGGGAACGTCCGCGACGTCGTCAGGTCCCGCGGCGGTCCACGCCAGTGCGCCGATGAGAACCACGCCGAGGAATGCGTAGAGCTTCTTCACGGCCTCTTCACTCGACGAGCACCGCCGGCATCCCCGGCGTCACGATCTTCGCGAGCTCGAGGGCGTCCCAGTTCGTCAGACGGATGCAGCCGTGCGAGTTGGTCTTGCCGATCGTCGACGGCTCCGGCGTCCCGTGGATGCCGTAGTGCGCCTTCGACAGATCGATCCACACGGCGCCCACGGGGCTGTTTGGTCCCGCCGCGAGCTTCACTTTCTTCTCGTCCGCTTCCGCATCCCAGAACAGGTCGGGGTTGTAGTTGTACGTCGGATTGAGGGCCACGCCGTTGATCTTCCATTCGCCCAAAGGAAGAGGGTCGTGCTGGCTGCCGGTCGTGGCGGGATAGCGCGCGATGACGTTGCCGTTTCCATCCAACGCTTCGACCGCTCCGGCGCTCCTGCTCACGCGAACGCTCATCCCGGCGCTCTTCGCGATCGGTGGACGCACGACGGCCGGCACCTGAATCACGGTCCCTGCGCGATTGAGTTTCTTTCCCGGATTGAGAGCGACGAGCAGGCTCGGGCTGACATGGAACCTCTCCCCGAGCGCCTCGGCCACGCTTTCAAAGCCGAGGACCGGCAGTTTGGCCTTGGCGGCCATCTCCTCGGGCATTGCGGTGAAAGGGCCGGCGACGTCCGCGGCGGTGAGCGTGTACGGAACGATCGCTGGGGCCGTGTCGCGGTTCAGCTCCTTCCAGGTCGCGGCGCCGACACGGGATCCATCTTTGATTTTTCTGGAGCGATTGAACGCGGCAATCGCGCCGCGCATGTTGCTGCCCAGCCGGCCGTCGATCTCGCCCGCCGAAAAGTGCGCGCGGTCGAGAAGGATCTGCGCGCGCGTCACGGAGGCGCTGCGTTTCGAGGCGACGGTCAGGGTCGGATGCCCGCGGGCCTGATTCACCGCGGCCGCGCTGAAGGATTTCGTCGCTGCCTGCATGGGGATTCCGCAAACGAGGAGCAGGGCGCTGCCCGCGAGAGACAGCACGTTTCGAAGGGTCATACCGTCGACCCTGCAATGGAAGGGCCGTGAGTCGCTGCGAGCTCAGGGCTGGCGTATGCCTGTGAAGTACTGAGTGCTGGGTGCTGGGTGCTGCCCCGTCGAACGCACCGCCGCCACGCCGTGTTGTGTCCGTTGAAGGAGCTGTTGATGACTGTCACCGTCCATGCGCCCGACGTACTTCGTGCCGCCATCGCGCCGATCCGCGCCTCGTTTCTCGACCGTGCCCGACGCGAAGGGGTCGATGACCTAGGACAGCCCGTAAAGCGCGTGCGGGCGTCGGGCGGAGAGCCGTGCCGCGATGTGCTGCGCCGCGCGGAAGCGGGCGAGGAGCTGATTCTGGCCAGCTATTCGCCGTTCACGAAACCGGGTCCGTACAAGGAATACGGTCCGATCTTCATCCTCGCGCGGCACGCACACGAAGCGACGGATCGCGACGAGCTGGCCATCGGCTCGGCGCATGACTACCTGCGCGAGCGCTTCGTCATCCGCGCGTATTCGAAGGATGAGGAGATCCTGGACGCGGAGCTGGTCGATGCCAGCGACGCCGAAACGACCGCGGAGCGATTCTTCGCCAATCCGGACGTGGCCTTCCTGCATGTGCGCTTTCCGACGTACGGATGTTTCGCGTGCCGGCTGGATCGACCGGCCCGCGCGTGATCCACTCGGCGCCGTGAGTGCGTTCTGCCTGGTGACGCGTTACGATCCGGCCATGCACGCGACGGAATTTCTGGATGCGCTGGTGAGCGACCCGGGAGACCCGATGGACTCTCTTCACCGGCTCAAAGCGATGAACGACGAGCAGCGCGACGAGTTGCGGACCGAGGTGCTGCGGCGGCTGGCGGCTGATACGGTGCCGCCGAACGTTGCGATCGCGGTATTGCCGGTCATCGGGGTCGAGCCGGCGGTTCCCGACCTGGTGCGCTTGCTGCGGTCGGACGACGCTCCGGTGGAGGTGCGCGCGGCCGCGCTCATCCTGCTGCGGCACACGACGTTCGACCTTCCCGCCGAAATCCTGGAACGGGATCCGCGCTCGATGATGAACGTCCTCCAGGAGTCCCTCGTCATGCAGTCAGCCGCGGACATCGAAGCGCAGCGCGGCACACCTTTCGAGCGGCTGGCGCTCGCGGATCCCGAGGACGACGAAGTCGATCTCGACGACATCATCGACGAGTTGATCGAGTCGTTCTGCGGGTCGCCCGAGGCGGCGGCGGGCGATCCCGAGAAAGTGCGGTTCTGGGCAGGTGAGCTCGTCCACACCGGCTTCATGAACGACTTCGGCAGTCCCGCGCTGTGGGGACCGGGCAACATCGACGAGCTCCTGACCCAAATTCTGCCGGCAAAGCTCACCCTCGCAAGCGCGGATGAGGCGAAAGACGCCGTGCCCGCGTTCCGCGCGTTCTTCCGCTGGACGACTCGCGTCACCGGGATAACGACCGGCGAATCGATCGATTCGGCGCTCGAGGAGCTCGAGCCGGACTTCCCGTCGATGATGATGGACGCGGAGCGATTCGGCATGGCCAAGTCGTTCTTCGCACGCGGTGTCGAAGCCGGTTTCGACATGGAGTCCGAGGAAGGCGTGTTCGCATTTCAGGAGCAGTGGAACCGCGAGCATGCGCTTCCCGAAACGCGCCCGCGGAAGAAGGCCGACGCGGCGAAGAAACGCAAAGCGAAGATGGCCAAGCTGTCGCGGAGAAGGAACCGGCGGAAGAAGTAAGGATGTAGAACAGGCTTCACCGTGGCTCCGCCGTGCCGGCCGCGCGCGGGGCCCCGTCCCGCTGCGGCTGCCCTTCGTACCTCCATAGCCGGGCTTCGTACCATTCCCCCTTCCGGCGGCCGCAGGAGACTCCTAGATTGCAGGACAGAAAGGAGATTCTCATGCGTTCTCGGCTTCGCATTGTCATCGCTGCTGCATTCATGCTGCTCGTCGTCTCCGCCCGCCCGCTCTCAGCCGCCTGTGAGGGTGGTTACAGCGTTCCCCAGGAATGGGACACCACCATCCGCTACTACAGCTCGTCAGGAACGGCGATTGGATTCCAGAGGTATCTCTGCGGCGGTGGATACATCGCCCGCGGCACGCTCAGCGGAACGTGGATGGAGGAGACGGACATCGAGTGCTGCTCGGGTCAGACGCAGCACGCCTACTTCCATTGGTGCAACGGCGACTGGTACCAGGTGGCGTACATCGGCGATACGAGCTGCTACTAGCAACGCGGTCCTCGGTTCCTCGGGGCCGCTCCCCGGGGAACCGGCCGCTCCGCCGACCGAGCTCGGCCCGAAATCGTTCCGCGATCACGTTCGGCGGTTGCCGCGTGAGCGAGGCCCGGCCGCAACCGCTAGACGTACGCGATCGTACGCCGGGTGACGCTCTCGGTCTGAACGTCATCCGCGCGAATGACGGAACGGACCTCGATCCAATCGCCAATTTCATTGAAGGTGTAGGAATGCTTCGTATCTCGCGCGGTGCCGTTCATCTGAGTCTCGCGTTCAGCGATGACGACACCGCGCTCATCAAACGTGCGGTCTCGTTGTGACACGTCGATCCCGAAGATCGTGACGGTCGTGTGGATGCGTAGCTCATCGTCGAAGTATCGGTGACGAAGTCGTGCGGTCACCGTCGCGCCGGTCGTCTGCACGATTTCCGTCGTGCGGCCGTATGCGTCGCGTTCGACGGTGACGGTTGAAACCACGCGACCACGCTCATCGAAAAAATCGATGCGCCCGTCGTCGGGGTTTCGCACCGCACGCACGGCCATCTCGGGAACAGCGAATGTGCATCCCGGCAACTGCAGCGACAGACCCCTCGACCACGGCACTTCCAGTGAGCGCTCCGCGGCGGCAGGCCGATGCACGTCGCGAAACACGCGCTCACCCGTGGACGTGGTCACCGTGGTGACGCTTTCGACCCTCGCCACAGGCGCGGCAAATGTCTCGATACGCGACGCCGGTGCGCGGGCGGATTCGGATCGCGGAAGTGAAACCGCTCGATGTGCGACTCCGCTCCGTCGAGATCGCGCAGATAGCGGAAGCCGAGGAACGCGTGCGCTTCGTTCCAGCCGAAGAGTTTCGCGAGCTCCTCCAGCGCGGACTCGCCGAGATCGGCCGCTGTCCAGACGCGCTCGAGCGCGGCGGTGTCCGGCACGACCGGCGTCCACTTGCGCGCGGCGCCTCGCGGGCGGCGGTCGGCGTCGACGCGTTTGCCGCCCGCGAAGAGGCGCACGTCGAGATCCTCGCCGTCATGCACAAGCACCGACACGCACGGGGCGCCGATCGCAGCGGACAACTCGGCGCCGGCGCGCTCGAGACCTTCGAGGTCCCGCGAGTCGAAGATCTCGTCGATGAACGTGATCCAGCGGTGATCTGGATCCCACACGAGAGCGAAGCCGCGATCGGCTTCGCTCTCGTTCACTTCCTCGAGCCCGCGCGCGGCCGCGACGTGACGCACGGCTTCGCGAACGCGCGGCAACGCGTCCGGACCCGCGGCGATCTGGACGTGGTTGACGAACGAGCCCACGACGCTCTTACGACCCCGACGAATTCGTGATCGTCACGACGACGACTCCCGGCAGTCCGTGGCCCGGTCCGTAGAACGGCTGTTGCGCCACGGGCGTGGTCATGCCCCACGGATAGATCCAGTTCTGGGCGCTGACGCTCACCATGTCTCCGCTGAAGAAGCCGACGGTCTCCGTCGCCTGGAACGACACCACGCTGGCCGACGTGTCGCCGGCGTAGACGCCGACGTTGATCGAAGAGCCGTAGGAGTAGGCGACGCCGAGCATCGTCGAGCCGTTCGGCAGGAGGTTCGCGCCCGACGGCGTGAGCCAGTTCAGGTACGACGCGTACGGGCCGATCGCGCTGGACAGCACGGTCAGCGCGTACGGCGTCTCGTTGACCAGGAACACCATCATCGCGGCATCGTAGTTGGTCGAGAACGTGCCGCTCCAGTTCGCGATCGACGTGCCGTTGGACGCCGGCGTGATGTTCCAGCCGTTCAGTCCGAGGAACACATCCTCGGGCGGGATGCCGGCGTTCGAGATGAAGTTCATGCAGAGGTCCGGGATTGGTGCGCCGCCATAGTGATTCGCCCCTTGGAAGACGAGGTTGAACTGGTTGTACAGATTCGTGTTCACGGCCTGATACCACGTGCTGGCCGGGCCGGACTCCGGCGGCAGTCCGCTCACGCAGAGGACGCGCTGGATCCACGCGACGCTCGGCAGGAACGTCTGTAGCGCGTAGGCGCCGAAGCCGTTCGTCGCCGCGACGACGGCGTCGAAGAGCTGCTCGTCCGTCGCCGCGAGGACGTTGCTGCAGTACGAGGAGATGGTCTGCGTCGCGCCGTAATCGGCGAGGATCGCCTGTTCCTGCACGACCGCCGCACCGATGATGTTCGTGTAGTCGGTGATGATCGCGTCGAGCAGTTGCGAATACTCGACCGTGAAGCTCGGGACCCACGTGCCCTGCTGATTCGCCGCGTCGTAGGCCGCGGACATGATGTTCGCGAGGAACGCCGACGCGGGACCCATTGCCGAGAACACGGCGTAGAAGGCTCCCTCGATCAGCGTGCTCGCGGAGACGGTGTACGTCTGCGACGCGCCGATGCTCAGCGCCGTCTGAATGTCCGTGAGTACGGTGCTCTTGAGGGAGAAGACGTCGGCGTTGAAGTCGTCCCAGACGTCGTACAGGTTGCGCACGTTGCCGACGTCGGCGAGCTCGAGGAGGAGCTGCCCGCACATGTCGTTCCACTCGGTGAGCGTGAAGCCGTCCTGGTTGGCCGGATAGAACTGCGGCGTGAGGAGCGAGTCGTGGCTCTGCAGATTGAACGTCAGGATCGGATACTGCTGGCGGATGTCCGCCACTTTCCACAGCGAGCACGCATACGTGTACGCCGCCGCCTGGCCGCCTGCGAAGGTGGGGTAGGGAGTCGGGTTCTGCTGCGCCTGTTGGAGGGCGTTGCTGATCAAAGCCGTGTTGTCGGTCGCACTCGCGTCGGCGGACTCGGCGAGCCGCAGCCCCTCGGCCGTCTGCGCGATTGCGCGTCCCGTGTCGCGATGCACGATCGCCGTGCCCGCGCGCGTGAAGCGATCGCGCGCCGGCGCCGTGCCGAGCAGCGGCTGCAGAGCCAGCCGCCCGCTCTCATCCGCGGCGAGATACGCGCGCCCGGTGCGCGAGTCGACGAGCAGACCGTCGTCCATCAACTTCAGCCAGTGCGTGCGCGGAGATGCAGCGTCATCGCCTCGCGGCGACAGAAATACCGGAGTGGGCATCGGTAGAACTCCTCCGTTTCGATGTAGATGGATTTGGGGCGCGGTCGTAGTGTAGCCCAAGCCCGTCATCCATTCATGAGCCGCACGATTGATATGGCCCCGTATCGATCGTCGGGTCCAGCGAGCGTACTCGTTAGCTCGCGGACCTCACGATCGACGTGGCCCCATATCAATCACACGGCCGGCGGTGCCCTTCGCGGAGCCTGAAGACCATTCGATCGATCGGCCTGATGACAATCGTGCGGTCCGTCCTGCAGCGCGGGATCAGGCTCGAAGTCG
This sequence comes from Thermoanaerobaculia bacterium, assembly GCA_035526885.1. Classification (GTDB taxonomy): domain Bacteria; phylum Acidobacteriota; class Thermoanaerobaculia; order Gp7-AA8; family Gp7-AA8; genus QHVT01. The sequence continues at coordinate 7,851 of DATLBM010000261.1, forward strand.
GCCTCCCCATGCGGCAGATGAAACGCCGCCACATCCACCTCGGTCAACGTCCGAAAACTCCCATCCCCGGTCTTCCGCACGACGGGATACTCGGCGATGGTGAAGGAGCCGTTCAGCTGCAGATACGCGCGAACCAGAGCGACAGCGTTGTCCATGAGGGGCTATCGTAGCGGAGCGCGTCACAGGCGCCCCAACCTTGCCCCGACGGCGATGAAGTGAATCCAGGGATTCTCGTCGTTGTAAAAGTCCACGTGAAAGACGACGGAGATCGGGCGCTCGACGCGGAAGGACAATCCAGAGCTCTCGACTCGCCGAGGGGACGCCAACCGGCGCGCCGAGGGCAAAGACGTTGACGAGACTGGCGTTGTTGTAGGCGTTGATGTCCTGATTGAGCGATGTGTATTCGCGCGGCTGGCCGTTCTCCTGGCCTTTCAGCAGGGTATCGAACCACGCGACCTGCGACGCGCCATGC
>DATLBM010000262.1:0-2016 GCA_035526885.1 Thermoanaerobaculia bacterium
CCATGGCGCGTTGGAAAGTCCTTCGACTCCGCTGCGCTTCGCTCAGGAGGACACGTCGTTACGCCACGATCACCGTCCCGTTTTTTCCGTCCAGCGCCTCGCGCAGCACCTCGACGTCCGTGATCAGCACCTGGTGCCCGCTGCTTTTCACGAACTGGATGGCGCTGTCGATCTTCGGGCCCATCGAGCCCGGCGGAAACTGTCCGTCGGCCATGTGTTTCTCCGCTTCGGCCACGGTCATCCGATCGACGTAGCGCTGCGTGTCCTTGCCGAAATCGAGAGCGACTTTCGGCACGCCGGTGAGCACGATGTACATGTCCGCGTCCAGTCCGGCGCCGAGGAGTGCGGATGAGTAGTCCTTGTCGATGACGGCTTCGATGCCGCGCCACTGGCCGTCGCGTCCCTTGACCACGGGAATGCCGCCGCCGCCCGCCGCGATCACCACCGACGCCTCTTCGAGCATCCGCGCGATGGTCTTGAGGTTCAGGATGCGCAGCGGCTTCGGCGACGGCACGACGTGACGCCATCCGCGTCCCGCGTCCTCGCGCATCGTCCATCCGAGATCGCGCTCCAGCGCCTCGGCGCGATAGCGCGTGAAGAACGGTCCGATCGGTTTCGTCGGACGCTTGAAAGCGGGATCCGCAACGTCGACTTCGACCTCGGTCAGCACGGTCACGACTTCGCCGCCCAGCCCGATGGACTCGAGCCGATTGCGCAGCGCCTGCTGCAGCATGAACCCGATCGACCCTTCCGTCTGCGCAACGCACACGTCCAGCGACTGCGGCGGGATCTTCGTCGACGCCTCTTCGGCCTGGACGAGGATGTTGCCGACCTGCGGCCCGTTGCCGTGCACAACGAGGAGCTTGTAGCCGTAGCGCACGATCTCCGCGAGCCAACGCGCGGCCTGCTTGGCGCGCGCGATCTGTTCTTCCTGGGTGCCGCGGTCTTCGGGTCGAAGGAGCGCGTTGCCGCCGAACGCGACAACAGCCAGCCGGCCCGGCCGGCCGCGCTGATTGCCCAAGGCTTCGGCACGGTCTTCGGACGAGGCATGTGTTTCGAGAGGCGATCGCCGATCAGCCAATCACAGCTCCTCGCGCTCGAGCGGCATGGTCATGCAGCGCGGGCCTCCGCGCGCGCGCGACAACTCGTTGCCGGCGATCTGCAGCGCGTACTTTTTGTCGGTCCACGTTTCGAGCTCCGTGCGGCCGAGGAGGAGATCGTCCTCGTACACGATGTGATAGCCGTGCCGCGCCAGTTCCTCCGCCGTGCGCACGTTGCGCTCGTACAGGAGGATGATGCCCGGCGCGAGCGCGAACGCATTCGCGCCGTCGGTCCACTGCTCGCGCTGCTGGTCGACGGCGCTCTGTCCGCCGCAGTAGATCGGCTGGAGATCGAAGCCCTGTTTCTTCAGCGCCGACAGCAGCGATTTCTCCTGCGTGTACGAGGCGCCGCGCTTCTTCGTGAGATCGACGCTGGTCACGTTCGCGGCCTGACCGCCCTTCGGCAGAATCACGGGCGGATAGACCAGGCACTCGTGGCGGTTGATGAACGTGAAGATCGTGTCGAGATGCATGAAGGAGCGCTGCCTCGGGATCTCGACGATGATCACCGTGTTCACGCCGGCATCGGCCTTCTTCAGCGAGCGGATGAGCGCCTGCACGCCGGCCTTGTTGGTGCGCTCGGTGATGCCGACCAGCAGCAGATCGCGGCGCGGCACCAGCACGTCGCCGCCTTCGAGCGTGGGCATGCGGCGGGACATCGGACGTTCGGGCTCGCTCTCCATGAAGTCGACCCAGAACGGCGTCTCGCCATTGCCGCGAAAGTGCGCGTGATTCTCGAAGACGTACTTCGACAGCAGCGACTCACGACGCCGCGCCTGCGTGGCCATCGAAGAGACGACCACGCGATCGCCGAGGACGATCTGCGGGTCGCGCATGAAGAAGAGGTTGGGGATCGGAAAGAGATCGAACTCCGGCAGATCGCCGGACCCCTTGTCGCGCGCGATGCCGGCGATGA
>DATLBM010000263.1:0-13734 GCA_035526885.1 Thermoanaerobaculia bacterium
CGACCAGATCGCCATCTTCCGCGGCCCCATCCTGCGCATCGCGCGCAACCGCCGCGACGCGGTGCACGAAATCCGCGACACGGTGATCCACGAGCTGGGCCACTACTTCGGGCTGCACGACGGGGACATGGCGTATTGAGCGCGCGCTTTAAGCGCGCGTTGCTGGTTACCGGTTGCCATGTTGCTGGCGACGCATCGCCTGAAACCCAGGAATCGCCGGCAACCAGGAACCCAGCAACACGGCAACACGACTAATCGATCTTCAACAACTCGATGTCGAACACGAGCATGCCCTGCGGCTTGCCCTTCTCGTTGCCGTAGGCCAGCTTCGCGGGGATCCAGAAGCGCGTCTTCTCGCCTTCGACCATGAGCTGCAGACCCTCGGTCCAGCCGCGGATCACGCCTTCGAGCGGGAACTCGACCGGCTCGCCGCCGTGCATGATCGAGCTGTCGAACATGTGGCCGTCGGTCGTCCAGCCGCTGTAGTGCACGCTCACCGAGTCGCGGCGCTTCGGATGCACGGTGCCCGTGCCGGCGCGGAGGACTTTGTACGCCAGTCCGGATTCGGTCGTCTTCGCATCGGCCGGCGCGGCGGCGACGTCCGGCGGTGTCGTGGGGCGGTCGAGAAGCTCGACCAGTTCCGTGTCGATGAGCAGCGGCGCATTCGCCTTCGCGCCGCTCAGCTCCGCCGGAATCCATGCGCGACGCTGTTCGCCGACGACCATCATCTCCACGGCCTGACGCCAGCCCGGAATCATCTTCTGGATCGGCAGCAGCACCGACTGCGGCGCGGCGATGTGCTGCACGAGCGTGCCGTCCTGCTTCCAGACGGTGTAGCGCAGCCGCACCATGTGCCCTTCGTTCGGCATGACGGTGCCGTTGCCCTTCGCGAGCTGCCTGGTGATCAGACCGTTCTCGGCCTTCTGCGCGTCGGCGGGAGGCGTGGCCAGATCCGCCGGCGGCACGGGCTTGTCGGCGGCGAAGAGCGGGAGCGCGAGCGTGGCGAGGATCAGGGATCGGCGGAACATGGCGGCGGCAACGCCGCCGCCGCGCAAACTAATCCCGCGGAATGTGAAACGGCGGCTCTTCGTCGCTGCCCGCGACGAGGAGCTCGCCGCGCTCATCGTCCGGAATGCGCCACTGGTCGTCGTCGTCGAGATACGTCCGAATGTCTTCCATCGCGTTCCTCCGGTCAAGCACTGCGCCAGCGGTCAGAATTGCGCCGCTTCCGTCGATCCCGCGAGCGCCGTCGTCGACGACTCGCCGGAGCTGATTACCTTGGCCACCTCGTCGAAGTAGCCGGTGCCGACCTCGCGCTGGTGGCGCGTGGCCGTGTAGCCGTGCTGCTCCGCCGCGAACTCCGCCTGCTGCAGTCGCGAGTACGCGGTCATGCCCTCCTCCGCGTACTGGCGCGCCAGCTCGAACATCGAGAAGTTCAAAGCGTGGAATCCCGCCAGCGTCACGAACTGGAACTTGTAGCCCAGCTTTCCGAGCTCGCTCTGGAACGACGCGATCTCGTCCGCAGACAACTTCTTCGCCCAGTTGAACGACGGCGAGCAGTTGTACGCGAGGAGCTTTCCGGGGAACTTCGCGTGCACGCCCTCGGCGAACTGGCGCGCCTCCTCGATGTCCGGCGTCGAGGTCTCGCACCACAGCACGTCCGCGTACGGCGCGTATGCAATGGCGCGCGCGATGGCCATCTGCAGACCGCTGTTGATGCGGAAGAATCCCTCCGGCGTGCGCTCGCCGGTGAGGAACTCGTGATCGCGCTCGTCGACGTCCGAAGTGAGGAGCGTCGCCGAGTGTGCATCGGTGCGCGCGACGACCAGCGTCGGCACGCCCATCACGTCCGCGGCCAGTCGCGCGGAAGCGAGCGTCTTGATGAACTGCGACACCGGGACGAGCACTTTGCCGCCGAGGTGTCCGCACTTTTTCTCGGATGCGAGCTGGTCTTCGAAGTGGACCGCCGCCGCGCCGGCCTCGATCATCATCTTCATCAGCTCGAACGCATTCAGCGCGCCGCCGAACCCCGCCTCGGCATCCGCAATGATCGGCGCGAACCAATGCGTTCCGCTGCGGCCTTCCATGTGATCGATCTGATCCGCGCGCTGCAAGGCCTGGTTGATTCGCTTCACCACCTGCGGCACGGAGTTCGAGGGATAGAGCGACTGATCGGGATACATGTGGCCCGCGAGATTCGCGTCCGCGGCGACCTGCCAGCCGGAGAGGTAGATCGCCTTGAGGCCCGCGCGCACTTGCTGGATGGCCTGATTGCCGGTCAGGGCGCCGAGGGCGCTGACGTGGGGCTCGGTGTTGAGGAGTTGCCAGAGGCGCTCCGCGCCCATCTCCGCGAGCGTGTAGCAGATGTCGATCGAGCCGCGCAGGCGCAGCACGTCTTCCGCGGTGTAGTCGCGGGAGATGCCGTTCCAGCGCGCGTTCTGGTCCCAGTCCTTCTCCATCCTGTGCGGGTCTCGTGCTTCCCTGAGTTTCATGCTTGCTCCTGTCGCAACAGTTCTTCGTAAGCGGGTACGGTGAGAAAGTCCGCGAGCTCGTTGGCGAGAATCAGCTCGTCGAAAATGCGTGCGGCGGTTTCGAGGTGCGGGCGCTGTGTCACCCCGAGCGAAGTCGAGGGGCCCCGTCCATCGCGCGAGGCAGGGGATCCCGCGACTGCGCTCGGGATGACACCCTGAATGCTCGCCAGCTCTTCGTCGCGGATGCGGCGATAGAGATCCGCGTCGACCGTACGGCCGTCGTCGAGCTTCGCGCCGTGATGGATCCACTGCCAGAGCTGCGTGCGCGAGATCTCCGCGGTCGCGGCGTCTTCCATGAGGTTGTAGAGCGGCACCGCGCCGCCGCCGCCGAGCCAGGCCTCGAGATAGAGGATGCCGACGTTCACGTTCTGGCGCAGGCCCTTCTCGGTGATCACGCCCTCGGGCAATTCGAGCAGCTCGCGCGCCTCGCGCGATTTTCCGTGGGCCGTGGCGATCTGATTCGGCTCCGGCATGTGCTGATCGAAGACCTCGCGAGCCAGCGCGACCATGCCCGGATGCGCGACCCACGTGCCGTCGTGGCCGGCGTTGACTTCGCGGAGTTTGTCCGCGCGCACTTTCGAAAACGCCGCGTCGTTCGCGGCGTCGTCACCTTTGATCGGGATCTGCGCGGCCATGCCGCCCATCGCGTGAACGCCGCGCCGGTGGCAGGTCTGGATCAGCAGGTCGACGTACGCGGCCAGGAACGCCTTATCCATCGTGATCGAGCCGCGGTCGGGCGTGACGAAATCGCGGCGCGCCCTGAATTTCTTGATGAAAGAGAAGATGTAGTCCCAGCGCCCGCAGTTGAGACCCGCGCTGTGATCGCGCAGCTCCCACAGGATCTCGTGCATCTCGAACGACGCCAGGATGGTCTCGATGAGCACCGTCGCGCGAATCGTTCCGACGGGCACGCCGAGCTCCTGCTGCGCGCGCACGAACACGTCGTTCCACAGCCGCGCCTCGAGGTGCGACTCCATCTTCGGCAGGTAAAAGTACGGACCGCTGCCGCGCGCGATCAGCTCTTTCGCGTTGTGAAAAAAGTAGATCGCGAAATCGAACAGCGACGCGTTGACGGCCTGTCCGTCGACGGTGACGTGCTGCTCGTCGAGATGCCAGCCGCGCGGACGCACGAGCAGCACCGCGGTCCTGTCGTTGAGCTTGTACTGCTTCGCGCCGCTCTCGAAGGAGATCGTGCGGCTCACGGCATCGATCAGGTTGAGCTGTCCCTGGATGCAGTTCTCCCACGTCGGCGCGTTCGCGTCTTCGAAGTCGGCCATGAAGACGTTCGCGCCGGAGGTGAGAGCGTTGATGATCATCTTGCGGTCGACGGGGCCGGTGATCTCGACGCGGCGGTCGCGCAGGTCGTGCGGGATCGGGGCGACGGTCCACTCGCTCTCGCGGATCTCGCGCGTCTCGGGGAGAAAGTCCGGGAGCTCGCCGGCGTCGAGGCGCTGCTTGCGCGCCTCGCGCGCGGCCAGGAGCTCGCGGCGGCGTCCGTCGAATTCTTTGTGCAGCGTGGCCACGAAGCCGAGGGCCTCGTCCGAGAGGACGCCGTCCCACTCCGGCCTGACTTCGCCGGAGACTTCGATGTCCGTTACAACCATGACCTCAGTCATCGTGTAACAATGTTGAGCACGCGGCCTGCCAAAGGCAATAACTCCAGGCTCGTCTGTATGTTGAGTTGTCGAAATCTGTAAAAGTAAAACCGTAAACCTGTAAAGGATTGTCAAGGACGGCGCGCGGGCCTAGACTGCTGGATCGAGACATATCCAGGCCTGTGCCAGGTGCTGTCATGAAACGACTCTTCTTTCTGCTGCTCTTCTCCTTTCCGTTGTTCGCGGCACCGGCGGCGAAGCTGCACATCGCCGCGCCGGCCACCGTCTACCAGGGCGTGCCGTTCGACATCACGGTCAAGGCGCTGGATGCGTCGTTCAACGTGGTCACGGACTACGCCGGCACGGTGCACTTCAGCACCAGCGCGCACTCGACCGCGGTCCTGCCGCCCGACTACACGTTCACGCTCGCGGATCAGGGCGTTCACACATTCAGCGTGACCATGAACGACGGCGGCAGTTCATTCATCAGCGCGTGGGACGGCTCGGTTGGCGGCACCGCCGAATTCACAGTGGCGTGCAATCTCAGCGTAACGATTCACAACCCCGGTCCGGCCTGCCCCGGCGGCACGGTGCTGCTGGAAGCATCGGCGAATCGGTCCGACGTGACGTGGGTCTGGCAGCACATCCCGGGGAACGCGCAACCGGCCGGCGGCCCGACGTTCAATGCGTGGGCGGGACAGTGGAACGTCACCGCGACCACGGCGGACGGTTGCAGCACGACGGCGACGACATTCGTCGACACGTGGGACGTTCCCGAGCCGGTCATCACGCGGCCGCAGTCGGTCTGCGGCAACACCGCGACGGCGACGCTGGCCAACGCGTCATCGTTCACGAACATCCAGTGGGGCGTTTCGAACGGAACGATCACCAGCGGCCAGGGCACGTCGTCGATCGAGCTGACCGCGACGCCCGAAGCCGAAACGGGCGGACTGTGGGTGTGGGTGACGGTCTACGGCGCCGCGAGCGGCTGCCGCTACGACACGACGTCGTACCGCATCAACGTACACAATGACGTCTCCGCCGAGATCAGCACGTCATCCGCCGCCTGCGCGAACGCGACGCTCAACGCCTCGGTACCCGACGCCGGAGCGGGCGCCACGTACGCGTGGACGATCACCAACGGCACGATCACGAACGGTCAGGGCACTTCGTCCGTCACGTACCATCCGTCGGGCGCCGCCAACGTCACGCTCGGCGCCTCCGTGAGCCGCGGCGAATGCAGCGACAGCGATACCGCGGTCGTTTCCGTGAATGGTCCGACGGCATCGGTGAACGGAACGTTCTTCGCGTGCGACGACGGCGTCGACGTGCCGGTCACGCTCGCCGGCGCCGCGCCGTTCCGCATCGTCTGGTCGGACGGCGTCGTGCAGGAGAACATCACCACGACGACGGTGACGCGCACGTTCGAGCCGGCGCAGAGCGGCACGTACTTTGTCATGGCCGTCTCGGACGCGAGTTGCAGCGGCACGACCAGCGGCGTCGCGTCGGTGCTGGCTCCTCGGCGCCCGGAGATCATCGATGAGCCGGACAGCACGACCATCAAACCGGGACATGAGGCGACGCTCACCGTTGCCGCGAACGGCGACGTTCGGGAGTTCCACTGGTACGAAGGCGCCACGGGCGATCGCTCGAAGCTCGTCGCCATTCGATTCGGTCCCACGTTCACCACGCCGAAGCTGACGCGCACGACGCGGTACTGGGTGGAAGCCGTGAACTCGTGCACGTCGGACGTCTCACAAACCGCCACCGTCACCGTCAGCACCGGCAAGCACCGCGCGGCGCGCCATTGATGAGGATCGAATGACGCCACAACCCAGACTCGGCGCGAAAGTGCGCACCATGCGCCGCCGCGAGCAGCTCACACAGACGCAGCTCGCGGAGCGCCTGGGCATCTCGCCGAGCTATCTCAATCTCATCGAGCACAACCAGCGTCCGCTGCCCGCGCACCTGCTCGTGCAGATGGCGCAACTGTTCCACGTCGATCTGCAGGCCTTCGCGGACGACTCGCACTCGCGCCTGGCCGACTCGCTGCAGGAAGTCTTCGCCGATCCGCTGCTCGAGGAGCATGCCGTGACCACCGGCGATCTGCGCGAGCTCGCGGAGTTGCCCGGCGCCGCGCGCGCGATCATCTCGCTCTTCCATGCGTACAAGTCCGGCGTGCAGTCGATGCGCGATCTGGCGTCGCAGGTCTACGACGGGCGCGCGTTCCACGGCATCGATCCCGCGCACCTGCCGAGCGAAGAATGCTCGGACGTGATCCAGGAGAACCTCAATTACTTTCCCGAGCTGGAGCGCGCGGCCGAGGAGCTGGCCGAGCGCGCGCGGCTCGATCGGAAAGACACGTACCGCGCGCTGGCCGCTCATCTCGAGGCGCGGCACGGCGTGGAGATCGTGCTGACGCCGGTGAGTCGCGATCGCGGTCTGGTGCGCCACTACGATCCGGAAGCGCGGCGCCTGTCGCTCTCCGAAGTGCTGCCGCCGTGGAGCCGGCAGTTCCAGCTCGCGCATCAACTGGGATTGCTCGAGGCGGCGCCAGCCATCGACGCCATCGTCGAGCGCTCGCAGAAAAATCTCAACACGCCGGAGTCGGTGAAGCTGTGCCGCATCGCGCTGGCGAATTACTTCGCGGGCGCGCTGCTGATGCCGTACGACGATTTCTATGCGACGGCCGAGGAGGTGCGGTACGACATCGAGCTGCTGCAGCATCGCTACACCGCGTCGTGGGAACAGGTCTGCCATCGCCTGACCACGCTGCGCAAGCCGGGATCGGTGGGCGTGCCGTTTCACTTCGTGCGCGTGGACATCGCGGGCAACATCTCCAAGCGCTTTTCGGGCACGGGCATCCGCTTCGCGCGCTTCTCCGGATCGTGTCCGCGCTGGGACGTGCACGCCGCGTTTCTCACGCCGGGACGCATCCGCACGCAGCTCTCCACGATGCCGGACAACACCGCGTACTTTTGCGTGGCGCGCACGATCCGCAAGAGTTTCGGATACGCGTCGGGCGACGCGCTGATGGCGGTGGGCATCGGCTGCCCGGTGCGCGACGCGCGCAAGCTCGTTTACACGGACGGCTACGATCTGAACAACATCGAGGCGGCGGTGCCGATCGGCACGAGCTGCCGCCTGTGCGAGCGCGCGAACTGCGAGCAGCGCGCGTTCCCGCCGCTGCAGCACGGACTGAAGGTGGATGAGAACGTGCGCGGGCGGAGCTTCTTCGCGCCGGTGACGGCGGAGATGGCGGCGCCGAAGACGCGGCGTCCGCGAAAGTAATGCCGAAGACAGACGTGGCGGCTCGCGATCTCGATATTGCGACGGGCTGAAGCCCGTCACCACGTTTGTCTTCGCTCATCGCGCGCAGGCACACGCTTCCGCGTGCGCCGCTTCTTCGTCCGCCGCGCGCGCGGGCTCGTTCTTCGTGAACGACGTCGTCGCGTACGCGCGCCGCACGAGCTCGCGATTGCGTTCCGCGGACCACTTCTCGAGCTTCGCGGTGACGTCGCCGGCGAGCGGTGCGTGCGCGTCGAGCATCTTCGCTTCCCCGCCGCACGCGAGCTTCAACGCGCTCATCCGGATGATGCGGCGCTGCGCGTTGCGATCGCTCACCCAAGAGATCTCGCGGCGTTTGGCGTCGTACACGACGCTCCAGCGCGTCCATCCCGGCTGCGCCACCGCCGCCAGAACTTCGAACGCGCGATCCGTGCTCAACGGACGTTCCCCGAGCATCATCGACGCGCGTGCGAACCGGTCGAGCGAGCCGTTGCCGCCGGGCTCAGTGTGGAGCCGGTCCAGGTACGCCTTCGATCGCTCGTACGTGTCGTTCGCCAGCACGCGGCCGCGGTGCACGACCAGACGCCCGCCGAGGTATTCGATCGTCGCGGCGTCGCCTTTCGCGTCGCCGATGAGGTAGTGGAGCGGAGCACCGCCGCCAATGCGCGTCCTGTCGATCTTCGCGAGCAACTCGTCGACGGTGGCGTAGTTGTCGAGGTTGTACTGGATCCACTCCAGTACGCGCAGCGCGGGACGCTCGTTCCGCGGATAGACGGTCCCGTCGAGCCACATCAGCGCGATGACCAGTCCCTGCTCGTTCATGCCGTCCATCGGAAACTCGCGGCCCCACTGATTGAACGTGACGCTGCCGTAGCGTGACGTCCAGCGCAGCGTTCCGGCCATCGACGTCTTGGCCACGCCGCGCGCGTTGGTCATGACGTAGCCCTGGCCGATCTCGAAGTCGTAGTTGCGGCCGAAGAGCACTTCGCCGTTCCTGGCGACGCAGAAGGTCGTGCAGGCGAGAAGCGGATGCGCGATGAGAACCGACAGCGCAAGGATGGCGACGCGATGCATCGCTCCACTATGCGCGCGGCGGAGGTCAGCTCCCGAAACGGTATTGCAACGCGCGGCGGATCTCGTCCAGCTCCTGACTGGCGCCGGCGCCGAGGGGCTTGGGGATCTCGATCGGCTTTACGTCGGGATCGGTGAACGAGATCACGCAGTAGTCGGCGCCGAGCGGCTCGACCACGTCGGCGATCTCGCTGCCGTCGCGCCCGAGCTCCGCGATGGCCTCGCGGGCCATGTGGCGAATGCGGTCCTCGAAATCAGTCATGCCCGCCGCGGACACAAGAACTGTGCCGGTCGCTGGCGCACGGGGGAACGACGGGGGCGCCTCCGGCGGGCCGGCGCGGCCGGCAGCGCTGGTTGGCCTAGCCAGAACGCACGGTGCGCGCACTGAACGCGGCTCGTCTCCCGAGTGCGAGCGGCGTCACACGACGAACAGCAACACGCTTCCGATGCCGCCCACGACGATCCCGGCGATGGTCAGCACGAACGCGTGCCCGCGCCGCAGCCCCTGCGTCAGCGGCAGGAACGTGAAGCGGAACGGACGCCAGAGCATGGCGAAGACGCCCGACAGCACGATCCACCACACGCCCGCGGCCATGGCCACGAATCCGATCTCGATGCGCACGCGCTCGAATTCCGTGTCGCCGCGGAAGCCGACGGCGCGCAGTCCGCCTTCGTTCAATCCGATCGCCGCGACGGGAGCGGTCGCGCCGATCAGCGCCGCCACGCACGCGAGGAGCATCAACAAGGCGATGGGCGGCAGCACCAGCCAGCGGCGCGCGCCGAGGGACTCGCCGCGCTGGGCGAGCATCTCGACGTAGGCGCGGCTCAGGAAGAACGCCGGCAACACCAGCAGGATGCCGCCGATCGGCAACGTCACGATCATCAGCAGCGTCAGTGCGAACGACGCGTAGGCGATGCGCCAGTCGTCGGGGCCGGTCATCACGCGATCCATGACTTTCCTCCACGCCGGCCGCTCCTCGTCCGGCAACCATCCCTCGGGCGGCCCGAGCTGCATCAGCACTTCGCTGAGCCGTTCCTGTCCGACCGGCGACGGCACTCCCTCCAGCGCGGCCTGGACATGCTCGACGACGTTCTGTTCGACTTCCTGCGGCTCGATGGAGCGGCTGCCGCGCAGCGACGCGCGCATGCGGTACAGGTACTCGTCGAAACGCTTTCTCGCTTCGGGGGTCAGGTCGATCATGTTCGTCCGCGCTCCTTCTTCAGTGATCCGATGGCCTCGTGCAGGCGCGTCCAATGCGTGTTCATCCGGCGCAGCTCCTCGCGGCCGCGCGGCGTGAGCCGGTAGTACTTACGTGGCGGGCCGGAAGAAGATTCTTCGATGTAGCTCTCCACGTACTGTTCGTTGCGGAGGCGGGAGAGGATCGGGTAGACCGTGCCCTCGTTGATGACCAGCGAGTCCACGTCGCCGAGGCGGCGCACGATGTCGTAGCCGTAGAGGGGGCCCGCGCCGAGCGTGTTCAGGATGGCCAGCTCCAGAAGCCCCTTGCGGAGCTGGGTGGTCCAGTTGTCGTAGAACGTGTCGCTCATCTGCATGGCAATGTAGTGCCACGCAAGGTACCTGTCAATACTAGGTAGTGTTACAAAAAGAAGGCGGGCACCGGGCCCGCCGTCCGGAAAAGCTTTACGAAACGGCCAGAGTCTTCGCGCAGTGCTCGTTGAACGCCGCGGACAGCTCGGCGGCGATGTCGTGGGCGTGGCGGCCTTCGATCTGCCAGCGCTCGAGCATCTTCACGACCTGGCCGTCCTTGACCAGGGCGATGGACGGCGACGACGGACGGTAGCCGGCGAAGTACTCGCGAACGCGCTGCGTGGCATCGCGGTCGTTGCCGGCGAAGACGGTGATCATGCGATCGGGCAGCGTCTCGTTCTCGAGGGCCATCGCCACCGCGGGGCGAGCCATGCCGGCCGCACATCCGCAGACGGAGTTGACCACCACGAGCACCGTGCCCTTCTTCTCGCCGAGAACCGCGTCGACTTCCTCCGCCGTGCGCGTCTCCTGAATGCCGAGACGCGTCAGCTCCTGCCGCATCGGTCCGACGATCATTTCATCGTACATCTGAGAGTCCTCCCGTCCGGATCATAACGCAGCGTGGAGGGCAGGCAATCCTGCCTGCCCTCGAGGGGGTTAGTGCCGCGCGTCAGCCACCTGAATGGAGCTGACCATCTGATTCAGAACGCTGGAGTAATTCCGCGCGTCCGACTCAGGGGTGACGAACACGAGGTACATCAGATGTCCGTCCGGCAGCGCGCGCGTCACGACGGTCACGCGCTCGTCGATGCCGGTATTCGGATTGCGTCCGCGCAGGCTGGCCGCAAGCGCGGTGCCGCCCGAGCTGTCACCCGTGTTGAGGCGCAACTGCTGCGTCGAGCCGCTGATGACGCGCAGATGCGGGCTGGCCTGCTGAATCTGGCCGAGCAGGTCCGAGGTCGCGGTCTTCATGGTCACGCGGCCGCCGTGCGACTGCGGCTCGTAGTGATTGATGATGGCGCCGTAAACGACTTCACTGCGGCCGCTCACGGTCCCCACTCCGCCCTCGGGCGCGATCGTCACGCCGAAGCCCTGCTCGTACACGCGCCAGTTCGACGGATACGCCAGCGCGTACGAGCGCGTCTGGTTCGTGTACTGACGCCATGAGGACGACGGTGCCGGTACACGCACACCGCTGCTGCTGGTCATCGGCGGATTGCTGCCGCCGCTCGACGGGGTCCTGCCCTGTGCGATCTGGGCCATCGTCGGCGCCGTGCCGTAGTTGCGCAGAGTCGACTTGACGCTGTTCAACTGCGCGACGTTCTCCGTCGGAGTGGCGGGCTCGCGAAGAAGCTGCCGCTCCTTCTCGATGCGCGCGATGCGGTCCGGCGGCGCGGGATGGCTGGAAAGCCAGTTGGTTTTCTTGGCTTTTTCAACGTTCTCCAGCTGGTGGAAGAAGCTGATCATGTCCGCCGGCGTGTAGCCGCTGGCCGCGAGGATCTGCGCGCCGCGGATGTCCGCCTGCGTCTCGAGATCGCGGCTGAATTTCAGGAACAGCGCGTTGAGTCCGACGCCGCCGACGGTGTTCAGGATCTGCGCGGTGTTGTTGCCGACCTTGCCGCCGAGGAGTCCGCCGAGGATCTGCAGACCGGCCTGCGCGGCGTAGGCCTTGGAGGCCTGATGCGTGCCGTGCCGCAGCGAAACGTGCGCGATCTCGTGCGCCATGACACCGGCCAGCTCGCCTTCATTGCGCGCGTTCTCGATGATGCCGCGGTTGACGTAGATGTAGCCGCCCGGCAGCGCGAATGCGTTGATGTCGGACGCGTTCACCACGCGGAAGCGGTACTGGAACTGCGGCCCTCCGGCGTTCTGCGCCAGGCGCTGGCCGATGTTGTTGACGTAACTCTCGACGTTGCGGTCGTTGAGAATGGGGAGTTGCTGCTCGGCTTCGACCGCCGACTGCTGTCCGATCTCGACGTCCTGTTGCGGGCTGAACATGTTCCAGCCGGAATTGATCTTGGTCTGTGCGTCCGCGACTCCTGCTGCCAGCGAGAGGGCCAGCATGAGAGCGAAGAGCGGGCGCGCGACGCGCGGGGATCCGTTCATTGCTTTCCTCCTTCAAATAACTGCCTCGGGAGAATGCAGTGACGATGCCGGTTTTCGCCCTCTGTAACTCACACTACGGCTGAGACTTACTGGCCTCGGTGGAGGACGGGGTGTCCTGGCCGATCAGCGCTGCCGGCGGAGCCGGCTAGTGGCGCGCGGTGCGGCGGCGTCCGGCAACCATCTTCACCAGCGCGTCGACGTCGCGGCTGTCGATGACGTCGTCCGCGTTCGCGTCGCAGCCCCACGAGCCGCGATACGCACCCTTCTGCGCGTCGACGCGCGCGGCGCCATCGCCGTCATCGATCTCCCTGATCGTGGGGAGAATGTCGCGCGCGTCGGTGAGTCCGTCGCCGTTGCAGTCGCCTTTGGCGGGCACGTGCAGACGATGCACGGCGCTGGCGTTTCCGGCTCCGGACACGAAGTAGATCTCGCCGTGCGGACCTTCGGTCGCATCCATGATGGATTGACCGAATTTCCGGATGATGGGCGTCGGCTCGGCGACGGGATTCGCGCCGATGTCCTCGAAATAGTAGAGCGCGCTCGTGACGAACGCAGCGCTGAGGTAGCCATGTCCCAGCAGCGGGTCGAGTCCACTCAGCCGCGCCAGACCCGTGGGTGCGACGGTGGCCGGCCAAACGTACACGGGCGGCACGGAGCCGTTGAACGGCGGCCGGTTGCCGTACGTCTCCGGCCACCCGCAATTCGCGCCGGCGTCGATGACGTGAATCTCGTCGCCCGCGTCGAAGCCGTTGTCGGAGAGCACGAGGCGGTTCAAGCGCGGGTCCCACGCGAGATCGAACGGATTGCGCACGCCGCGCGCGAACTGCTCGGCGTTGCCGTCGCGATCGAGCTTCCAGATCTTCCCGCCGTTCCACTTCGGATCCTGCGCGGGCGCGTACACGCCGTACTCGCCGATGCCGACGAAAATCGATCCGTCCGCGGCGACGGTGGGATTCCCGCCGTGATGCTCGCTGGAGACGCCGTGCTCGCGAAACTCGACGTCGCCCGGAAAGGCCTTGATCACGCGCAGGGAGCCGTCACTGACCCGCACTTCCGCGATGACGTCGTCGAGCACGTCGTGGCCCTCCCAGGTCGTGTAATGCACGACCGCATGCTCGTCGTCGAGCATGGCCATGCCCAGGAGTCCGCCATTCCCCTCGGCATGCGTGGGCAGGAATGCGATGGGCGTGGCCACACTTCCGTCGATGCGGTGAATCCATCCATCCGTCGTGGTGCAGTAGATGACGCCGCGCGAGTCGGTCACGACGGAGCTCACGAATCCGGGCAGCGTGGCCAGCGTCTCGACCTGAAAGCCGGGCAGGATCTCGGGCTCGGCCTGGGCCGCCATCACGCCCACCGCGAACAGGAACACCACGAGACCCCTGAAGAGCATCATTCCGAGCCGACCCCAAGAAAAAACCGGGCCAGTCTATTTCGGAATAGGACCCGGGCGCGTCGAGTTGTACGGGACCTTGACGCGAAGTGAGCCGGATGACATCATCCGCGCGCTTCGGCGACCCAAGTGACGCGGGGTGGAGCAGTCTGGTAGCTCGTTGGGCTCATAACCCAAAGGTCGCAGGTTCAAATCCTGTCCCCGCAACCAAACGAAATCAACCGGAAACCCACTGGAAACAGTGGGTTTCTTGTTTTTCGG
>DATLBM010000264.1:0-6782 GCA_035526885.1 Thermoanaerobaculia bacterium
GCAAAGGGCGAGTCGGTGGATTCCTTCGGCCGCCGCGCCGGCCGCGCCGAGCTTGCAGATGCGGTTGGCATCTATCGATTTCTCACGATCGTTCTCACCCCGACCGCGCTTCTCAGAAAAGCGTCGACGCTCTGGACCACGGTGCACAGTCACGGGAAGCTCATCGTCGAGAGCGAGGCCGCGGGCTCGGCGCGACTGCGCCTCAGCGACTTCCCCTCCGAGGAAGCGCACTGCGCACGGCTGACGGGCTGGTTCGAAGGGGCGGGCGAGATGACGGGAACGAAGAACATCACGGTTCTTCACCCGGTCTGCATCTGCCGCGGCGGCCCCGATTGCCAGTGGCAGTTGTCGTGGGGTTAGGCGGTACGGTGCTCGGCGGAACGCCGGCTGCCAGCCGGCCGGTGTGGCGGCGGGCCGCGCCGCCATCCTGTGGGCTAGAGCGATTCGCGTGCAATGTTCACTTCACGCGGCCGCGCCAGAACGCAGGCGCGGGCCGCCTGCGAACCGGCCGGCGAGCCGCCGGCGTTCCGTCAGCTTCAGTGAGAGACGAGCGTCGGCGACGGTACGGCGGAGCTCGTAACGCGCAACTCCTCCTCCGCGTGCCCTCTCTTCGCGCTCATGTAGTACAGCACCGGCACGGTCATTCGCGACAACAGGAGCGACGCCACTTCGCCGGCCATGAGTGAGATCGCCAGTCCCTGAAAGATCGGATCGAAGAGGATCACGCCGGCTCCGACGATCACTGCCGCCGCCGTGAGCATCATCGGCCGGAAACGCACCGCTCCTGCATCGATGACTGCCTGCTCGAGGGGCATTCCCTGCTTCAGCCGCAGCTCGATGAAGTCGACGAGGATGATCGAGTTCCGCACCACGATCCCCGCGCCGGCGATGAAGCCGATCATCGACGTCGCCGTGAAGAATGCGCCCATCGCTGCGTGCGCGGGAATGATCCCGACGAGCGAGAACGGAATCGCAGCCATGATCGCCAGCGGCGTCCGGAAGGACTGGAACCAGCCGACGACGAGAATGTAAATGAGCACGAGCACCGCCGCGAAGGCGATACCGAGGTCGCGGAAAACCTCGTAAGTGATGTGCCACTCGCCGTCCCATTTCATCGAATAGCGTTCGGTCGAAAGCGGCATCCGCGCGACGAGCCGCTCCATCGAATACCCCTCGGCCAGCTGCATCGACTCGAGCGCGCGATTCAACGTGAGGATCGCGTAGACCGGGCTCTCCTCGCTCCCGGCAACGTCGCCTGTCACATACACGACCGGAAGAAGATTCTTGTGATAGATGCTCTTCGGCGCGATCGTCTCCTCGATGGACACGAGCATGCCGAGCGGGACGAGCTTCCCGTTCGCGCCCGTCAGCCGGAGGTCGCGGAGCGACTCCACCGACGCCCGGAGGGCTCGCGGCACTTCGATGACCACCGGCACATCCTCGGCCTCCGCCGGATCGTGAAGGAGCCCCGTCCGCAGACCCGAGAGCGCGATGCGCAGCGTCGTGTCGATCTGTTCCTGCGAGACGCCGCTGAGCGCGGCCTTCTCGCGATCGACGACGAAGCGAAACTGCGTCTGATCGTCTTCGATGTACGAGTCGACGTCGACGACTCCCGTCGTGCGATCGAAGATCGCCTGGACATCCCTGGCGATCGCGATCTGGCGGTCATAGTTTGGCCCGTAGATCTCCGCCACGAGCGTCTGCAGGACCGGCGGCCCGGGCGGAACCTCCGCGACCTTCAGACGAACGCCGAACTTGCGGCCGATCGGAGCGAGCTGCGTGCGGATTCGCTTCGCGATCTCGTGACTCTGCGCGTCGCGCTCGTCTTTGGGCAGAAGGTTCACCTGGAGATCCGCCATGTTCGAGCCGTCGCGGAGGAACGAGTGCCGCACCAGACCATTGAAGTTGTACGGCGACGCCGTCCCCGCGTACATCTGCCAGTTCGCGACTTCAGGCACGCTCGCGAGCACGCCTCCGATCTCCCGTGCCACACCGGCCGTGCGTTCCAGCGTCGTCCCCTCGGGCATGTCGACGACGATCTGCAGCTCGCTCTTGTTGTCGAACGGAAGCATCTTCACGCGCACGACCTTGAACGCGAAGAGCGATACCGACGCCAGGAGCAGAACAGCCACGCTGACGAGCGCGACCATGCGCGCCTTCGCGTCATTGATGATCCGGCCCATCACGCGGCGATACATCCTCGTGCTCCAGCTCTCGCGATGGTGATGCGGCGGGCACTTCTCGGGAAGCAGACGGCGCGCCGCCCATGGCGTGACGACGAACGCCACGATGAGCGAGAAGAGCATCGCGGCTGTTGCACCGACGGGAATGGGCCGCATGTACGGTCCCATCAGTCCTCGCACGAATCCCATCGGCAGGATTGCGGCGATCACGGCGAAGGTGGCCAGGATGGTGGGATTGCCCACTTCCGCGACGGCGTCGACCGCCACCTCGCGCAGCGACCGCCCCTGGTTCTGCGGCAGCCGGTGATGCCGGACGATGTTCTCCACGACGACGATGGCGTCGTCGACGAGGATGCCGATCGAGAAGATCAACGCGAATAGCGTCACCCGATTCAGCGTGTAGCCGGCGAGGTGAAACACCGCCAGCGTGAGCGCGAGCGTCACCGGAATGGCGGTGGCCACGATTCCCGACTCCCGCCAGCCGAGCGTAAGAGCGATGAGAATGGAGACGGAGAGAATCGCCAGCACCATGTGCAGGAGAAGCTCGTTCGACTTCTCTGCCGCCGTTTCGCCGTAGTTGCGCGTCACGGTCATCGAGACATCCGCCGGGATCACGCGGCCCTTCAGCGTCTCCAGCTTGCTCTCGATCGCGCGCGACACGTCCGTCGCGTTGGTCCCCTTGCGTTTGGCGACGGAGATCGTCACCGCCGGCTCGACCGAATCGCGAGTACCGGAGAAAACGTAGTCCGCCGGCTCCTCGGGTCCATCGACGATCGTGGCCACATCGCGAAGATGGATCGCGGTATTGCCAGTGACGGCGACGACGATCCGTCCGGCGTCTTCCGCATCGCGAATGAAGCCGCTCGTTTTCACGAGTGCCTCGCGGTTCGCGGACGAGAAGCTCCCGCTGTCGGCTTCCCGATTCGCCTGCTGCAGGATCCCTGCGAGTTGGGCCGGTGCAACTCCGTGCGCGGCGAGTCTCGCGGGATCGACGCTCACGCGCAGTTGCCGTCGCGTCCCTCCGATGATCGTGACCTCAGCGACATTTCCGACCTGCTTGATCTCGGTTTGCAACTCCGCCGCGATCCGGCGGAGAACGAAATGGTCGTAACGGCGGCTGGCGAGCGTGACGGTGAACACCGGCACGTCGTCGATGGAACGCGGCTTCACCAGCGGAGGCGTCGCGCCGGGCGGGATGAGCTCGAGATTCGCCTGAAGCTTGCGGTCCAGGCGCACGAGCGCATCTTCTTCGTTCTCTCCCACCTTGAAGCGCACGATGGCGATCGACATGCCGGCGGACGACGTCGAGTAGATGTACTCGACGCCCGGGATCTCGTGAATGAGCTTCTCGAGCGGCTTGGTGACGCGTTGCTCGACCTCTTTCGGAGTCGCGCCCGGCATCTGCACCATGACGTCGATCATCGGTACGACGATCTGCGGCTCTTCCTCACGCGGGAGGAGCGCAACAGCGCCGGCTCCGACGATGAGCGACGCAGCGATGAAGAGCGGCGTGAGCTTCGACTCGAGAAACGCAGCGGCGAGCCTGCCGGCGATTCCCTTCGGCACCGCGCTCACGAGGCATTCCTCACCATCGCGCCGTCATGCACGCTCGAGGTGACCGCAGAGACGATGGTCTCTCCGGCATCGAGCCCGGAGAGAACTTCACTCCGGCTGCTCGCTGACTTGCCGGGTAATGGAGTGCCGAGAATCACGAGACGCATCCGTGCCACGCGATCGGATCCGATGACGAACACGCTCGCGAGCTGGCCGTGCCGCACGATCGCGCTGTTCGGAATGGTGATGGCGCGGCGCTGGCCTTTCTCGAACAACACCTTCGCGTAGGAGCCTGAGCGAAGGGGGCGATCGAGATCGATTTCGACGAGGGCAGCGTGGGACACGGCGTCCAGTGCGGGACGCACGCGCGTGACGCGCGCGGTCAGGCTTTCCTCGCCGGTCTCGATCGTGACCGGATCGCCGGGCCGGACCACAATGTCTTCCGAGACCGTCGCCTCGACGCGGACGTGGCGCGTGTCCTCGACCGTGAGAAGTGGCATTCCCGGCGCGGCCTGGGCACCCGGATCGACGAAGCGCGCGGTGACGACGCCGTCGATCGGCGCGCGGACGCGCGTGTCATCGAGAAGCGTCGCCGCCTGCGTCACGCCGGCGCGGACTTCGCCGCCGCGCGCCACGACCTGCGCACGCGTGCGCTCGGCGCGCTCGAGCTCCGCCTGCGCGGCGTTGCTTCGCGCCTGCACGTCCTCGAACTCCTGTGCGCTGACGGATCCGCGCTGGCGAAGAGCCGCGAAGCGCGTGAATGTGGAGGACGCCAGCGTGGCATTCGCGCGCGCGGCATCGACCGCCGCGCTGCCGGCGGCGATCGCCTCGTTCGACTGCTGGCGACCCGACCTCGCACTCTCGCTCTGCGCACGCGCCTGGCGGTCGTCGATCTCGACGAGAACCTGGCCCGCACGCACGCGATCGCCGACCGAGACGTGAACCCGCACGACGTTCCCCACGACGCGAGCCGAAAGTGCGCTGACGGTCGCTGACCGCACGGTTCCGGGAACAGCATGCGTGGCAGCGACGGTGGTTGCCTCGACACGCTCGAGCGGAGCGGCAACACCTGCGCTCTGCGCTGGCTTCGTTTCCGAGGAGCATGCAGCGAGGAGCAGCAGTGGGACCGCGATCCTAGTGATGAAAGTCTTCGACGTCATGCAGTTCTCCGGTGGCGCGCAACAGTTCGGCGTAGCTGATGGTGGAAGCGAATCGCGACTCCAGCAGGTCGAGCCTCGAGGTGACGAGCGCCGTCTGCGCGCGCAGGTGTTCGCTGATGGTGGTGAGTCCGTTTTCGTAACGGTCGCGGATGATGCGCGCGGCCGCGGTGGCGCTGGCGACTCCGGCTTCCGCGACGGCCACACGCTCGCGCGCCGCGCGCTCGCGATGCCAGGCCGTGACGATCTCCATGGTCACGCGGTCGCGCGCCATCACCGCCTCGGCGCGAGCCGTCGCCTCCGCCGCACGCGCCGCGCCGATGCGTGCGTATTTGCGGCCGTCAAAGAGATCGATCGAGACGACGAGACCCGCGGCGCGGTCCGGATTCTGGCCCGTGACACTCGTTCCGCTTGCGCCCCATGTCGCAAAGGCATCGATACGCGGCAGCAGCGAGCCGCGCGCGCTGTGGACGGCGAGCCGTGCATCATCGGCCGCACTCCCCGCGATCCTGACATCGCCGCGATTCGTGAGGCCTCTCGCGATCATTGCCTCCAGCGGCGAAGGGCTGAACGTTTTCTCGGGCAGCGAGCCTTCGACGACGATCGATGCGACGACAGGGCGCTGCAGTAGCGTTGCGAGCATGGCGACGGCGATCGCCTCCTCGCCTTCCGCCTCGATCCTGCGCTGCCGGAACGCGGCGAGCTGTACATCGGCCGAGAGTGTGTCCGACTCGACGATCAGCCCCTGCTCGAAGCGATCGCGCATGGCCTTCGCGTCAGACTCCGCGGTCCTCTCGGCATTCTCCGCGACGGAGCGACGATCTCTCGCGACGAGCAGGCCATAGAACGCGCGAATCGTTTCGGCGTGCATTCGTTGGCGCGTCTCTTCGCTCGCGTCATTGCTGCGATCGACACGATTTCCTGCTTGCTTCGTCGCATCCAGGCGGTGGAACTGGTCGAAGACCGCCAGCCGCGCGGTCACGCCAGCGCGCACATTTGTGAGCGCGCCCGGGTCATTGAGAAAGGCGGGGTCGAAATGCGCCGGCGAGAATCGGCCCTGCTCCAGCAGCGAGCCGAAGACGAAGCCCGGGTTGTCGCCGCGGACTACTGTTTCCGAGGCTTCGATGCGGGGCAACCAGCTCGCGCGCGCCTCGCGGAGGTGCGCCACCGCCTCATCACGACGCGCGGTCGCAGCCGCCATCGCCGGATTCTTCTCCAGCACTTCGCCGGTCGCGGCGCGAAGCGTCAGCGGCTGCGCACGAGCCCCGATCGGTGCGATGGCCACGGCCACCAGGCCGGCGGCCAGCTGAATCCATCGACTCACGCCTTGACTCCGCTCTTGCGCAGGATGGTCATCATCGGGCACCAGTTCGTGAACGCCGACTGGGCGAGATTGACACCCACGAACGCGGTAAAGAGGAAGAACCACGGGCTGACCCACCATCCGAGGGCCACGGAAAGAACGATGAAGAAGCCGGCGATCAGACGAAGGGAACGTTCGATGTTCATTTCAGTCTCCTTGCACGCTATATGACCATATGGTTATATAGTTGTCAAGATGGCCATTGACGACTATCATTCCTGCATGACCCGGAAACATGCCCCCCTCTCTCCCGAGGCCGTGGAGCTCGTGGCCACGCGCTTCCGCACGCTCGGAGAGCCCATTCGCATTCGCCTCCTGCAGGCTCTGCAGGGCGGCGAGCGGAACGTGACCGAGCTCGTTGCCGCCGTGGGATCGACGCAGCCAAACGTCTCCAAGCACATGCGAATCCTCCCGGACGCGGGCCTCGTCGGCCGCCGGCAGGAGGGGAACAGCGTCTACTACTCGATCACCGACCCGACGATCTTCGCGCTCTGCGACGCCGTCTGCCGAAGCGTGGGTGAAAGT
>DATLBM010000265.1:0-4538 GCA_035526885.1 Thermoanaerobaculia bacterium
GAGAGCCGCGTTCAGTTAGGTCACGGTGCGTTCTGGCTGGGCCAACCAGCGCCGCCGGCCGTGCCGGCCCGCCGGAGGCGCCCTCGTCGTCTCTCCTGCGGCTACGTGCGTGCCACGCGCAACTCGCGCAAGCGCCGGCACGCCTCCTCGAGCGCGCCGAAGTCCTTCGCGAAACAGAAGCGCAGCAGCCGGTCGCCCGCTCCGCTCGCATAGAACGACGGGCCCGGCACCGACGCCACGCGCGCTTCTTCGATCAAATACGCCGCGGCTTCGGTCGCGGACGAGAACGACGGCGGGATCTCCGCGAGCATGTAGTACGCGCCTTGCGGGACGAACGGCGTGAAGCCGCCTTCGCGCAGCGCGCCGGCCAGCAGGTCGCGTTTCTTCTCGTAGTCGGCGCACAGGTTGCGGTAGTAGTCCTCGCCGATGTCGAGCGCGCGCGCGATGCCCCACTGCAGCGGCGTCGGGGCGCACACGTAAAAGAGGTCGTTCACCAGGCCGATCGGCGCGGTCACGCGGCGGTCCGCGGCGACGTAGCCGATGCGCCATCCCGTCACCGAGAACGTCTTCGAGAAGCCGCTGATCGTGATGGCGATGTCGCGATCGACGGCCGCCATCGAGAGATGTCTGCGACCGTCGTAGACGATGTACTCGTAGATCTCGTCCGTGAAGCACCACGTGTTGAACTCGTGGCAGAGCGCGGCGATCTTTTCCAGTTCCTCGCGCGTGAACACCTTGCCGCACGGATTCGACGGCGTGCACACGACGATGCCGCGCGTCTTCGGGCCGAATGCGGCGCGCAGCTCATCGAAATCGATCGACCAGTCGGGCAGCTGCAGCGGCACGAACTTCGTGGTGATGCCGAGGACTCTCAGCGTGTTGAGGTGGTAGCCGTAGTACGGCTCGAAGAGGATCACCTCGTCGCCCGCGTTGAGCGTGGCCATGGCCGCGGCGGCGAAGCCTCCCGTCGATCCCACCGTGACCACGACCTCGGACGCGGGATCGACGCGAAAGCCGTTGAAGCGCTCGCATTTCGCGGCGATCTTCTCGCGCAGCGGATCGATGCCCTCGAACTTCGAGTACGTCGCCTTCGATTGCCGGATGGCGTCGCAGGCCCCGTCCACGAGCTCCGGAATCGTGGGCAGGTCGCAGATGCCCTGGCCGAGGTTGATGCCGCCGACGCGCTCGCATTCGCGGGACATGCGGCGGATGTCGGACTGCACCAGTCCGCGCAGACGGTCGCTGATCTGATTCATGGACGGTAGTGTAGCCTCGGGTGATCGCACCGCGCGGAGCGGCACTCGTAAGTCACTGAGAAAACAGGAGGAATGAGCGGCACCTCCAATGCAATCGAGCGGAGCCGTGAACAAGAAGAACCTCTTCCTCGCCGCAATCCTCTGCCTCGTTGCGCTGCCAACGTTCGCACAGCTCAGCGACACCTACGTCATCACCGCCGCCGCGAACGCGCCGGGCAGCAACAACACGCGCTGGCTCACGCAGCTCAGCATCTTCAATCCGCATCTCGACTACGCGCTGAACGTCAGCATCACGCTGCTGCCCACCGGCGGCGCCACGGGTCCGGAGAAGCTGATCAAGATCCCGGCGAACTCCACGTTCATCACCGACGACCTGATGCACGACGTGTTCGATCGCAACGGCAGCGGCGCGCTGCTGCTGGCGACGTTCAAGGATGACAATCCCGGCGTCGAAGACCGCGCCATCGCGCGTTCGTTCCTGGTGACCAGCAACACGTACAACGACGCCGCCAGCGGCACGTTCGGCCAGACCATCCCCGGCGTCTGGACCGGCCTCCTGGACGTCGACACGGACGACATCACCGCCATCGCGCACGGCATCGACAACAGCTCGCGCCTGGGCTTCCGCACCAACATCGGCGCCGTGAACCTCGGCGCGTGCAGCGTGACCGTGTTCGTCGACGCGTACGACGCCGGCGGCCGGAAGGTGCTCAACGCCGCGCCGCTCTACGTCCCGCCGTACGCGCACATGCAGGACCGTCTGCCCGTGACGCTCGAAGGCGGCGCCGTCGAGTTCTACGTCCAGGATCCCTGCGCGGACAACGAGACGAACTACGCGGTCGTGCTGCCCTACACGTCGACGATCGACGACAAGTCGGGCGATCCGCGCTACCAGACGCCGACGCTCCTGGCCACGGCGAGCGTGCTGTACGGGAAGAAGGCGCAGGCGGACATGGATCCGACCAGCATCGGCAAGAAGATCAACTCCGCGTACGCGAAGAACATCGTGGCGAAAGCAAACCGCCTCGGCATCGTGAACCTCGTTCGCGCCGAGCGCGGGTGGGTGGTCGAGAAGTAATGCGCGTCCATGGTGGCGGGTAGAATGCCCGCCACCATGAGCGCAGCCGTCACCGAAACGAACCTCCCGCTCCGCCTCGCCCGCCGCGGCAAAGTCCGCGACGTCTACGACCTCGGCGACCGCTACCTCTTCGTCGCCACCGACCGCATCTCCGCGTTCGACGTCGTGCTTTCGCCGGGCATCCCCGACAAGGGCTCGATCCTCACGCAGATCTCCAACTTCTGGTTCCGGCGCTTCACGCAGCTCGAGAACCATCTGCTGGAAACGGACTTCGAGAAGTTTCCGGACGACATCCGCAAGCACGAAGAACTGCGCGGCCGGTCCGTGCTCGTGAAAAAGTGCGAGGTCGTTCCCGTCGAATGCGTGGCGCGCGGCTTTCTCGTCGGCTCGGGACTCAAGGAGTACCAGCAGAATGGCGAAGTGTGCGGCATCAGGCTGCCTGCCGGACTGACGACCGCGAGCAAACTCCCCGAGGCCATCTTCACGCCGGCCACGAAGGAAGATACCGGACACGACATCAACATCTCCTTCGAGCGCATGGCGGACATCGTCGGCCAAGACCTCGCATCGCGACTGCGCGATCTCACGCTCTCGCTCTACAGCGAAGCCGCGGATTACGCGCTCACACGCGGCATCATCATCGCGGACACGAAGTTCGAGTTCGGATTGAAGGACGGCCGCGTCATCTGGATCGATGAGGCGCTCACGCCCGACTCGTCGCGTTTCTGGCCGGCCGATCAATACAAGGTGGGCAGCAATCCGCCGTCGTACGACAAGCAGTTCGTGCGCGATTGGCTGGAGACGACGGGCTGGGACAAGAATCCGCCGGCGCCCGAATTGCCCGCGAACGTCGTCGCGCACACGCGTGAGAAGTATCTCGAGGCGTACCGGCAGCTTACGGGATCGGAGCTGAATGTGTGAGGAGGGCCGGAGCCGGAGGGTCCGTAGACTACTGGGCCGCTTGGACGCTTCCTTGAACCTTACCGGGAGGCGCGTAGCCTAGCACAACATTCAGTAGAAGCGCGACTACTGGTAACAAACATGCAACGTAAAACCGTTTTCGCACTCCTCGGCGGCCTCTGCATTGCGGTGGCCGTGGCGATGACCACCGCAGTGCTGGTGTATCGCATGGCGAAGCGCACCGTCGTCGAGGCGGTGTCGTTCACGCCGCAGGAGCGCGAAGTCGACGTGGCCACGCTGGTCACGCAGGTGCGCGAGCTGAATCGCCTGGAGACGGCGTCCATGCGCGTGATGCACGTCGGCACGATCTCGCAGACCTACAAGCTCGTTCCGAACGCGCTGGCAGCGGACGAGATCACGTTCCTGGCGACGGGCGACGTCATCGCCGGCATCGACCTCGCGCAACTGAAACAGGAGGATGTGTGGCGCTCCTCCGACGGCACGATCAACATGCGCCTGCCACCCGCGCAGGTGCTGGTGACGCGCGTCGACAACGCCCAGTCTCGCGTGCTCACGCGCAAGACGGGCGTGCTGCGCCGCGCGGACATCGATCTCGAGACGCGCGCCCGCCAGCACGCGGAGGAGAACATCCGCGCGGAGGCGGTGAAGCGCGGCGTGCTGAAGATCGCGGGCGATAACGCGGAGAAGAAGATGGCGGACCTGCTGCACACGTTCGGAGCGAAGAAGGTGCGGTTCGTGCCGGCTCGAACGCCCAGCGTGTCATCCTGAAGCCCCGCAGAGGGCGAAGGACCTTCCAGCGTGCGACGGGGCGAGGAAGGTCCTTCGACCGTCCTGCGCTGCGCTCCGGCGGCTCAGGATGACACGAGCACGCTCTTCGCGATCGCAATCGCCCGCTTCAACGCCAGAGATTTGTTCTCCGTCTCCACGAGCTCCGTGGCCGGATCGGAGTCGTACACGATCCCTGCTCCCGCCTGCACGTACGCGCGATCGTTCGCCAGCGTCACCGTGCGGATGGTGATGCACGAGTCGAGGTTGCCGTTGAATGAAAAGTACGCCACCGCGCCCGCGTACGGACCGCGCCGCGAGCTCTCGAAGCGATCGATGAGCTCCATCGCGCGAATCTTCGGCGCGCCGCTGACGGTGCCCGCGGGGAAGCACGACAGGAACGCATCGACCGGCGTGCAGTCATCGCGCAGCGTCCCATGCACGTCGGTCACGAGATGCATCACGTGGCTGTAGCGCTCGACGCGGCAGAAGTCCTCCACCACGACGCTGCCGCTTTC
>DATLBM010000266.1:0-6754 GCA_035526885.1 Thermoanaerobaculia bacterium
CGGGGACGTTGATGTGCTGCGGGCGGATCGTGATCTCGACCTCGCCCGACTGGGTGATCTGGCTCAGGTCCGCCGACGCCTCGAGGCTCTGCGAGGCGAGCGCGCGCAGGTCCGACATCCGTCCGCGCACGCGCACCGAGACGCTGCTCGGGATCGGGATCTCCGCGGTGATCACGAGATCCGACGGCATGCCGACCAGCGACAGCGACGCGCTGACGATGCGCTCGCGCGGCCGCTCGCGGCGCGAGCCGGAGACCATGAACCAGACCACGCAGGCCAGGAGCAGCGAGACGAGCTTCAGGCCGAGGTTCTTCATGTGTAGCGCTCCGTCACCATCCGCTCCAGCTCGGCGCGCTCGACGTGCTCGCGCAGCACGCCGTCCGCGGCCACCGCGATCGAGCCATTCTCTTCCGAGATCACGATCACCAGCGCATCCGTCTCCTCACTGAGCCCGATCGCGGCACGATGACGCGTGCCGTGGGCGAGCTTCGGATCGGGCGTCGCCGTCAGCGGCAGGAAGGCGTTCGCCGCGACGATGCGGTTCCCGCGGATCAGCACCGCGCCGTCGTGCAGCGGTCCGCCCGGCGTGAAGATCGCCACCAGCAGCTCGTTCGTGACCACCGCGTCGACAGGCTTCGCGCCGTCCTCGTACATGCGCAGCGTCGTGCGTCCCTCGATCGCCATCAGCGCGCCCATGCGCTTCGAGGCCAGCACTTCGCACGCGTTCACGATCGCGTCGATGGGAATCGTGCCCGCCGGTCTGCGAAAGAAGATGGCCATCGGATCGCCGACCATGCGCGCGAGCGCGCGGCGGATCTCCTGCTGGAACAGCACGATCACCGCGAACGGCAGGTAGAAGAGGATCTGTTTCGAGATCGCCTCGAGTGCCGGAAGATCGAAGGCGCGCGCCACGAAGAACGTCGACCCGAGGATGACCAGGCCGATGGAGATCTGCATGGCGCGCGTGCCGCGGATGAGCGCGAAGATCGAATAGATGATGAAGGCCACGATGACGATGTCGACCGCGTCGCGCCAGGTGAAGTTGAGCGACAGAAAGCGGTCGAAGATGTTCACGCGTGCGCCTCGATGGCCTCGAGCACCTTCAGAAAGTCGACGGTCTCGCGCACGTCGTGGACGCGCACGATGGAGGCGCAGCCCTTCGCCGCCGCGGCCACGCACGCCAGCGAGCCGGCCATGCGCGATCCACCGCCGGGCTGTCCGGTGAGCTTCCCGATGAAGGCCTTGCGCGATGCGCCAAGGACCACCGGCGCGATGCTGCGCAGCTCGTCGCAGCGCGCCAGGATGGCCAGGTTGTGCTCGTACGTCTTGCCGAAGCCGATGCCGGGATCGACGAGGATCTTCTCGCGCGCCACGCCGGCGGCGATGGCGTCGTCGCGCCACGTGATCAGCTCGCGCGCGACGTCGTGCACGACGTCGTCGAAGTGAATGCCGTTCTGCATCGTCTTCGGCTCGCCGCGCATGTGCATGAGGATCACTTCGACGCCGCGCTCCGCGACCAGTGAGCGCATTGCGACGTCGCGCAGGGCGGTGACGTCGTTGACCATGTCCGCGCCGGCATCCAGCGACGCCGCGGCGACTTTCGCCTTGCGCGTGTCGATTGAGATCCGCACGCCGCTGCGTGCGCGAATGCCCTCGATCACGGGCACGACGCGATCGAGCTCCTCGTCCAGGGAGACGTCATCGGCGCCCGGACGGGTCGACTCGCCGCCCACGTCGATGATGGCCGCGCCGTCCTGCTCCATGCGCAACGCCGCCTCGATCGCCACGTTGCGGTCGTAGTGCACACCGCCGTCCGAAAACGAATCCGGCGTGACGTTGAGGACGGCCATCACTGCCAGCGATGAACGATGAGCGATGAACGATGAGCCGTCAGCGGCCGGGCGGGCGTTCATCGTTCATCGCTCATCGTTCATCGCTCGTCGAACGCTAAACGTCCCGTTCTCTGCGAATGCGCGCCCCGAGGACGTTCAGCCTCTCATCGATGCGCTCGTAGCCGCGGTCGATCTGATGCACGTTGTGGATGATGCTCTCGCCTTTCGCGCACAGCGCCGCCAGCAGCAGCGCCATGCCCGCGCGGATGTCGGGACTGGAGATCTCGCCGCCGTGCAGGCGTCCGCCGCCGACGATGATCGCGCGGTGCGGATCGCAGAGGATGATGCGCGCGCCCATCCCGATCAGCTTGTCGGTGAAGAACAGGCGCGACTCGAACATCTTCTCGAAAATCATCACCGTCCCGTCGGCCTGCGTGGCGATGATGATCATGATCGACAGCAGATCGGCCGGGAACAGCGGCCACGGGCCGTCGTCGATCTTCGGCACCGCGGCGCCGATGTCGTAGCGCACGCGCAGTTCCTGATCGCGCGGCACGCGGATGTTCTTCCCCTCGATCTTGATGTCGACGCCCAGCTTCTCGAGCATGTGCCGCACGGCATACATGTGCTCGGGCACGGCGTCCTCGATCACCAGCTCGCTGCGCGTCACCGCGGCCAGCCCGATGTACGAGCCCACTTCGATGTGATCGCTGTTGATGTAGAAGTCGCAGCCGTGCAGCGAGTCCACGCCGTGGATGGACAGCGAGTTCGTGGCGATGCCATCGATCTGCGCGCCCATCTTGTTGAGCAGGTGACAGAGGTCCTGCACATGCGGCTCCGCCGCGGCGTTGTAGATGGTGGTCTCGCCCTCGGCCAGCACCGCCGCCATGACGGCGTTCTCGGTCGCGGTCACGGACGCCTCGTCGAGAAACATCTTCTTCGCCTTCAGCGTCTGCGCGGCCATGCGGTACTCGTGCGCCGACACTTCGATCTGCGCGCCGAGGGCTTCGAGGGCCAGGAGATGCGTGTCGACGCGGCGGCGGCCGATGGCATCGCCGCCCGGCTTGGCCACGGCCACTTGTCCGCAGCGCGCCAGGAGCGGTCCGGCCAGCAGGATCGACGCGCGGATCTTCTTCGAGAGCTCGACGTCGGGGTTGGAGGAGATCTCGCCCTTCGCCGTGATGCGATAGACGTTCTGCTCGAGCTTCTCGACCGAGCAGCCCAGTCCCTCGAGGATCTGCAGCATCACCCGGACGTCCTGAATGTCGGGGAGGTTGCGCAGGACCACCGGCTCGTCGGTGAGCAGACACGCCGCCAGGATCGGCAGCGCGGCGTTCTTGTTGCCGCCCGGTCGGATCTTGCCTTCGAGGCGGCGCCCGCCTTCTACGATGAAGCGTTCAGCCATCGGTCGCGGATTGTATTTCTCAATTCACAATTCTCAATTCGCAATTCCCAATTCTCCATTCCGGCGCTACCATCCGATCCATGTTCGTGGCCCCACTCTCCTCCGGTTCGGCCGGCAACGCCTACTGGTTCGAGAGCGACGGCACGGCCATCCTCGTCGACGCCGGCATCGGGCCGCGGGACACGAAGAAGCGGCTGGAGATCGTCGGGCGCAACATCGAGAAGCTCTCCGCGATCGTGGTCACGCACGAGCACTACGATCACATCCGCGGCGCCGACAAGATCGCGCGCAAATACCAGATCCCGCTCTACCTCACCGCGGGCACATTGCGCGCGTCGAACATCGACACGGCCGACATCAAGACGGTGGTCTTCGAGAACGACACGACCTTCACCATCGGCGAGTTGCAGGTGCACGCGTGCAAGACCATTCACGATGCCGCGGATCCGGCGTGCTTCGTCGTCGAGTCGCGCGACGGCACCCGCGTCGGCCTGGCCAGCGACCTCGGCACCGTCAATCCCGAGGTGATGCGCCATCTCACGGGATGCGATGGACTGTTCTTCGAGTCCAACCACGACCTGGACATGCTGCGCATGGGCAGCTATCCGTGGTCGCTGAAGCGGCGGATCATGTCGCGGTTCGGCCATCTCTCGAACGACGACTCCCTCAACGCCGTGCAGCGCCTCCTCGGCGCGGAGCTGAAGACGCTGTGCATGATCCATCTGTCGCAGAAGAACAACCACGAGTCGATCGTGCGGGACATGTGCACGCGCCTTCTGCGCCGCACCGGCGCGAGCATCGACTTCTCGATCGCGCAGCAGTTCGTGCCCACGGGATTGTTCGACATCGCGCGCACGCGGCCGCGCAGCGCGCCGCTGGGCCAGATGGCGCTTTTCTAGCGATGAACGATGAGCGATGAGCGATGAACGATGAACGATGAACGATGAGCGATGAACCGGGTGGCCGGGGCTCATCGCTCATCTCTCATCGCTCATCTCTCATCTCTCATCGCTCATCGCTCATCATTCATCGCTTGTATCATCCGCTCCCATGAAAGCGACAGTCACGGTGGAGCTCAAACCCTCCGTCCTCGATCCTCAGGGCAAGGCCATCGAGCACTCGCTCAGCTCGCTCGGTTTCGGCGGCGTGGAAGATGTCCGCGTCGGCAAGCTGTTTCGCATCACGCTTGCGGACACTGGACAGACACGGGCGGACGTCGAAACGCAGCTTCGGCAGATGTGCGAGCGGCTCCTCGCCAACACAGTCATCGAAAAATTCTCCTACACGCTCGAGGAGTAGGCTCGCCGTCCTGATCCTCTTCGCGGCCGCGGCGCTGACCGTGCGCGCGGCGACCGCGCTCGAGCCCATCCCCACAAAAGACCGCAAGGTCATCCGCCGCTGGGAGCTGAAAGGCGATCCGCGCGGCGTGGCCGTCGGCGCCGACGGCACGATCTACGCCGGTCTCGCGGAATCGCAGGCCGTCGTGGCCATCGATCCCGACACCGGCGCGATCAAAAAGCGCGTCGTCCTCGACTCGCCCGACATCGCCTCCACCAAAGAACTGGTCACGCTGCGCACGAACCCCGAGCGCACGCGCCTCTTCATCGCCAACGGCAGCGACGAGAGCGCGATGATCCTCTCCCTCCCCGGCCTGGCCGTGCTGCGGGAGATCACGATGGAAGGGGAGACGATTCGCGACGCCGTCCCCGATCCCAAAGGCCGCTACCTCTATCTCCTCGGCCGCCGCGTGCACGTTTACGACAAGGATGGCAAGACCGAGCTGCGCACGATCCCCATCGACGAGCCGATGGCCATCGCCGCGAACGCCACGACGCTGGCCGTCGTGGCCACGGAAAATTTCGGGAACACGAAAGCGACCTCCGTGTCGCTGTTCGACGTGAAGAACAACTTCTCGCAGCTCGCGCGCGAGCCGCTTCAGACGACGGACAGCATCGAGGCGGCCATGTTCGCCGCCAGCGGCCGGTCGTTGATCGCGTTCAGCCGCACGTCTCTTTTCGAGAAGCCGATCAACAGCCGCGCGTTGGTGAACAGCAACCGCGTCTGCCTGCCCGAAGGCAGCGGACCGCAGGTGGCCACGCTGGCCGGGAGCGAGACGGTCGTCGTGTACGGCGAGCGGCGCTGCAGCGCGGCGGGCGTGTTCGACGCCTCGCCGCGCGGCGTCACGCCCGCGTCGCTGTACGGCGTCGAGGCGTACGCGCTGGCCTTCGATCCGAAGAGCGGCGCGCTCGCAGCCACCGATCGCAAGGGCACTCTCACGATCTACTCCTTGCCTCGACCCGCGCTGGCGCGCTGACGCACGTCCTCGTCGACGCGTTTCGCGTACGGCAGCACGTCGATCTGTTCCTTGCCGAAGCTGAACACGCCGATGGTGAGATTGCCGCGCACGAAGAACACCGCCGGCGGCGCGGGCTTCGGATGCACGAAGCTGATCTCGCCGAGATCCTCGGGACCGCGCGGCAGTTCCGCCAGTTGATTGAACTCCAGCTCCTCGGCGAGCGCGGTCAGCGCGTCGGCGACCGAGGCGTGCTCGGTGACGGTGAGTGCGATTCGTCCGCGCTCGAGGTCCCACACCGCGCGCGAGCTGTTCGCGCCGAGCTGTTCGCGCATCGACAGCGTTCCGCCCGCATCCGGTGCCGACCACGCCCGGTACTCGCCCACGCGCGCGTTCGATCCGCGATTGCGCTCCAGCACCGGGGCGATGGCTTTCATCGTGATTTCGCGTTGCATCGTCGCCTCCTACACCACCGCGCGGTGCCGGTTGAATGCTTCGAGATTGCCCGTGCCGCTGGCGATCAGCAGCGTCTTGTAGTCGTTCGGTGCAGGCACGCTGAACGGCATCTTCGCCGCCAGCATGGCCGTGTGCACGCCCGGCGTCGTGCTGACGTCGAGCTGCAGGCATCCATCCCACACGATGTTGCTCGAGAAATCATTCAGCCAGCAGATCTCGTGATAGCTCCAGTTCCACGACACCCAGTCCGCGGCCACGTTCGGATCGCCCGACAGCGTGAGGAACTGGCGAGTCTGCATATTGAAGAACCGCCCCTCGGCCAGATTGCAGCCGAGGAGATTCGAGAGCGTGGTGACGGCGTCCGCGGCGTCCGTGCAGTTCATCACGAACGCGCCGCCGCCGAGGTGCGTGAGATACGACGTGAGCTGATAGTCGCTGAAGCCGAACATCGTCATCGGCGTGTACGAGACGTTGGGCACGCGGTTCACTTCGCGCGTAATCGACTCGGCCACTTCGTCTTTCGTCTTCTTGCCGATCGCCCACAGGCACGCGCGCTCGAGCGCCGAGACCCACGGCAGCTGGGACGCGGTGCCCGACTGCACCCAGGGCGCGGTCGGCGTGTCTGCGGTGATGTACATCGTGTGCGCGGTGTTGTCGAAGTCGTTCCAGGCCTTGCCCCACTTGTACTGCCACTTCCACACGGTGTTGCGTTTCGTGACAAAACCGCTGTTCCCGAGGTAGGTGGCGTTGAGGGTGAAGGTTTCGAGG
>DATLBM010000267.1:0-14860 GCA_035526885.1 Thermoanaerobaculia bacterium
AGTTGTCCTGCAGGACGATGCCGAGATGCGAGCGGTAGTCGAAAAGGCGGAGTGTGCCGAGATCGCGTCCGTCGATGAGCACGCGGCCGCCGGTGGCGCGATTGAACGCCATCACGAGGCTGATCAGCGTCGACTTGCCCGAGCCGCTCGAGCCCACCAGCGCCGTCGTCGTGCGCGCCGGCGCGACGAAGCTCACGTGCTTCAGCACCGGCACGCCCGGGTTGTATTCGAACGATACGTCTTCGAACGCGACCTCGCCGCGCACCACTTCGATCGGCTCGCGCGATGCGTCTTCGTCGACTTCGGTCGGTTGACGCATCACCTCGCGAATGCGATCCAGTCCCGCGAACGCCTCGCTGATCTGCGTCCCGATCGAGGCGATGCTCATCACCGGCGCGGCCATCAGGCCGGTGAAGAAGATGTACATGATCAGATCGCCGAGGGTCATCGTGCCGCGCAGAATGGCCCGTCCGCCGACGGTCATCATCACCACGCTGACCGTGCCGATGATGATCGTCGCGAAGGTGCCCGTCGCGCTGACCGCGGTGATCGTTTTGGCGACGTTGCGGAAGAGGTTGTGCACGCCTTTCGCGAAGACGATGTCCTCGCGCTTCTCGGTCGTGTAGGCCTTCACGACGCGGATGCCGCCCAGCGATTCGCCGAGGCGGCCGGTGACCTGCGCGTTGATCTCGCCGCGCTTGCGGAAGAGCGGGCGCACACGTTTGAACACGTACGCCATGCCGCCGCCGAAGATGCCCAGCGTGACCATCGTGATCAGCGTGAGCTTCCAGTTCAGATAGAAGAGGACGAAGAACGCCAGCACCGCGGTCACGATGCTGCCGAAGAGTTGCACCAGGCCCGTGCCGACGATGTTCCGGATGCCTTCGGCGTCGGTCATGATGCGCGAGATCAGCACGCCGGACTTCGTGGAGTCGAAGTAGGCGACGGGGAGACGCAGCACGTGCTGCTCGACGCGCTTGCGCATCTCGGTGATGGCGCGCTGCGCGGCGACGCCGAGAATCTGCGAAAGCGCGAAAGAAGTCGTGGCCTGGATGATCGTCGCCGCGACCGCCGCCGCGGCGAGCCACGGCAACAGCTCCGCGCGGCCTTTCCCGATCACGTCATCGATGACGTATTTCGAAGAGGCGGGCAGGACGAGGCCCGCGACGCGGCTGACGAGCATCAGCAGAAATCCGAGCGCGAGCCGCCCGCGCCGCGCCCAGATCAATTCCCTGGCCTCGCGCCAGACGGCATCCAGCTCGAGCTTCTTCTTTTTCTTGTCGTCCGGGTTCACCGGGAGATTCTACGTGCCACAGAATGGAGTGATGCACGATTTCGACGCGCCTGAATTCGTCGATGCGTATGACGAGCTTCCGCTCTGGTCTGCGATGTTCGGCGCCCTTCTCCTCCAGCACGTGCCGTTGCACGCGGGGATGACCGTGCTCGACGTAGGCTGCGGCAGCGGCTTCCCGCTCCTCGAGCTCTCGCAGCGCCTCGGACCCAACTCACGTGCACATGGACTCGATCCCTGGCACGCAGCCGTCCGTCGCGCGGAGCGCAAACGCAAGCAGTGGAACGTGCATCACGCCGCGCTGCGCGTGGGCGACGCCGCACGCATGCCCTTCCGATCACGCGCTTTCGACCTCGTCGTCTCCAACCTCGGCGTCAACAATTTCGCCGACGCGCGCGCATCGCTCCTCGAATGCCGCCGCGTTCTGCGCGACGGCGGCACGCTCGCGCTGACCACGAATCTCGTCGGCCACATGCGCGAGCTCTACGACGTCTTCGCCGAGGTGGTGGAAGACCGCGCGAAGCTCGACGCGCACGTGAAGCACCGCGCCACGCTCGACGGACTGCACACGCTCCTCGCTGAATGCGGCTTCACGACGACCCGCGTGTTCGAGGACACGTTCGTGATGCGTTACGCGAACGCGCACGCGCTGTTCACGCACGACTTCATCCGCTTCGGATTCATGCCCGCGTGGCAGGAGTTTCTCTCCGCCGAGGACTTCGCGCGGGTCGAAGCGCAGTTGAATGGGCCGCTGACGTTGACGATTCCGCGCGCGTACATCGAGGCTACGTGACTTCGACGATCACGATCGTCAGATCATCCGCATCTTTGGCGCGCCAGCGCAGCACGTCGTCCACGACGGCGTCCGGCGTCGCGCCGGTGCGCAGCAGCGCGTGCAGACGCTCCTCGCCGAACGCCTCATCGCGGGCGTTGCGCGCCTCGATGATCCCGTCCGTGAACGCGGCGATGCGATCGCCCGGCTGCAGCGCGAGGGACTCGGAGTCATACGACGTCACGGCGAAGCGTCCGAGGAGGACGCCGTGCGGGCCGAGCTCGCGCACGGCATCGGCGCGCACGAGGACGGGCGGGGGATGGCCGGCGTTCGACACGACCACCGATCCTTCGGAGAAGAAGAGGTACGTGGCCGTGACGAAGTTGCGGCGTACGTCGCGTCGCAGTGTGGCGTTCAGGTCGCGCAGCAGCGACGCCGGATCGTCCGCGAGTCGCGCGTGCGACGACACCGCAACCTTCATCATCGACGCGATCAAGGCCGCGGGCACGCCGTGTCCGGCCACGTCGGCGACGATCAGACCCGTCCCCGAGGAGGCAGGCACGAAGTCGTACAGATCGCCGGCCACCGACGATGCCGGCTCGTATCGCGCGGCGAAGCGCAGTCCCGCGATCGAAGGCATCGACGACGGCAGAATCGAGCGCTGAATCTCGCGCGCAGTGGCCAGCTCGCCTTCGAGCGCCACGCGTTCCCGCTCGCCTCGCGCGAACATGCGCACCGACGCGTATCCGAGACAAACGACGAAGGCCACGAAGCCCGGCGTCTCGCCGACGTGATGCCGCGTCAGCGCGGCGAGGTTGTTCGCCAGCGCGAAGAGCATGAACACCACCGAGCCCGCGAGCACGACCTGCAGCTCGCGCGTGTGCTGCCGCCGCGTGAGGAAGAGATTCACGAGGATGTTGATGCCGCCCGTGATGACCAGCGCGTTGTTCGCCGCTTCCAGTGCGTCGGGAACGCCCGTGACCAGTCCATAGATGATGTAGATCGGCGCGAAGAGCGCGAAGGCGAACACCTGCCATCGCAGCGTGCCGCGCCAGCCGTCGCCGATGAGACTGCGCGCCATCAGCCACCCCGGGATCGGAATCACCGCCGTGATCCACGCCTCGGCGAACTGCATGTGCAGCGTCGACGCGCCCAGCAGAACCGGCAGCGCGGAGTCGGCAATCAGCCGCATGCCGTAGAGCGCCGAGAACACGCCGAACCACAGCAGCGCGGAAGCGTTCGCACCGCGCCGCATGCGCGACACGGCCGCGCAGGCGATGCCGATGACGATGAGGATCGCGGCGATCGCGATCCCGGTGATGTTCTCGCGCAGTGAGGACGTGGCGGCGCGCACGAGAGCGCGCGGGACTTCATCGCCCGCGGCCACCATCGGCGTGCCGCCGAAGAGCGGCAGTCGCGTCCCGCGCGGCACGCGCACGAAGAGCACGCGTCCGCGCGGAAGCGCGACGGAGTGCAGTCGCAATCGCCCGCCGGCGGATGCATCGCGAAAGGCGTACACGCGCTGCTGATCGACGAAGAGATCGAACTCCGCGGCGTAGGAGCGGAACACGAAATGCGCGTCGGGCGGCGGGGGATCGGGGAGCGGGACGCGGTACCAGAGCTCGTACTCGCGCGACTCCTGCGCTTCATCGGTCCACGTCGCGGCGGCGGGCGGCGTCGCACGCGGCGTCGTGTGCGCGTAACGCCAACCGCCGGACAGTTCGGTGAGCGCGAGGAGAATGAAGAGGAGACGCAACGCGACGCATTATCATCGCAAGCATGCTCAACTACATCTGGTTCGGCCTTCTGGCCATCGCGCTGATCTTCGGCGCGATCAACGGCACGATGGACAAAGTCTCCGAGGCGGCCATCGAGTCGGCGAAGACCGCGGTGGAGATCGCCATCGGTCTGATCGGCGTGATGACGCTGTGGCTCGGCGTGATGCGCATCGCCGAGGCCGCGGGACTGGTGACGATGCTCGGGCGACTGCTCAGGCCCGTGCTGCGATGGCTGTTCCCCGAGGTGCCGGCCGATCATCCGGCCAACGGCGCGATCGTGCTCTCACTCGCCGCCAACATGCTCGGCCTCAACAACGCCGCCACGCCGTTGGGCATCAAGGCGATGGAAGAGCTGCAGGAGCTGAACGAGCACAAGGACACGGCCACGAATCCGATGGTCACGTTCATGGCTCTGAATACGTCCGGCGTGCAACTGATCCCCGCCACGATGATCGGCGTGCTCGCCGCCGCGGGCTCGCTGAATCCGACCTGGATCATCGGCCCGTCCATCATCGCCACGTTCATCGGCACCGTGGCCGCGGTGCTGGCCGCGAAGTTCCTGCAGCGCTTTTACAAGGTGTCGGAATGATCAAGACGGTCGTCGAAGAGATCTCGAAGTGGGCCATTCCGGTGATGCTGGTGTTCATCCCGCTCATCGGCATGATCCGCAAGGTCAAGGTGTACGACGTGTTCATCGACGGCGCGAAGGAAGGCTTCGACGTGGCGGTGAAGATCATCCCGTTCCTGGTGGGGATTCTCGTGGCCATCGGGATGTTCCGGGCGTCGGGCGCGATGGATCTGCTCACCGGCGCGATGAAGCCGATCATGGACGCGACGGGATTTCCGGCGGAGCTCGTGCCGCTGGCCATTCTGCGGACGCTCACCGGCAGCGGCTCGCTCGCGTTCACCACGGACCTGGTGAAGAACCACGGTGCCGATTCGATCATCGGACGCATGGCCGCGACGATGTACGGCAGCTCGGAGACGACGTTCTTCGTGCTGGCCGTCTACTTCGGCGCGGTGCAGGTGAAAAAGACGCGGCACGCGGTGCCGGCCGCGCTCGTCGGGGATCTGGTCGCGGCGATCGCAACCGTGGCGGTGGTGTACTGGCTGATGTAAGACCTATAGGTCCTATAGGTCGCATAGGTCCTATACGACCTATGACACCCGCGTAACCCTGAACGTCCCATCCGGCGCGCGCTCCACGACCACTTCCACCGCCCCGTCGTCGATGAAGTCCTGCACCACGCGTCCCACTTCGCGCGCCGGCACCTCGCTGATCGCTTCCATCACTGCACCTCCAGATCCTGCAGCGCCTTGGCGCGCAGGAGGTTGTACTGATTGCCGTTCAGGAGCGCCGTCACGCTCAGTCCTTCGGCGTTGGTGTTCAGCCACTGCGTGAGCTTCTCGCGATTGCCAGGCTCGGTGTCGAGCCACGCGCGCAGCGCGTCGGCGTTGGAATCGGCGCCGAACACCGCGGTGCTCTCCGCCACGTCCTGTCCGGTCACGCGTGCGTGCGTGGGCATGGCCGGACCGAGGCGGCCGTCGGCGGTGATGGGGAGATCGAAGCCGAGGTAGCCGATGACGAGCGGGCGGGGGAAGGTCTCGTTCATGGCCACGCCGCGGCTGGACGCGGAGGCGAAGGTCACGTTCGCGCCCGGCGTCGCGGAAGCCACGCTCTGCGAGAGGCTGCTCAGCATCGACGCGTAGTTCTTCGCGGCGTCCGCCGCTTCGCTCGTCTCGCCGGCGTCGAAGAGCGCGACCGGTTTCGAAGCCCCGGCATCGCCGCGCGCGCCCGCGGAACGGTTGTCGATCAACGACACGTTCACGCCGCCCGCAACGTAAACGCGGTAGACCATGCGCAGGTAGTGCTGCTCCATCTTCTCCTTGCCGTGTTTGTCGGTCGTCGTGCGCGGCCCGTACTGCTTGAGGAAGTCGCGATTGTCGGCCGCCCACGCGTTGATCTGCGGCTCGAGCACCGCGATCGGCAGTCCGTAGGTGGACGCGCTGGCGATGTTGACCATGCCGTACGCGTCGCCGGTCTGCAGCAGACTCAGGCCCACGGGCACGGACTGGATGGGAATGGCCAGCGTCGCACCTTCGCCCTTCTTCACCTGGAACGTGTAGGTCGGAAACGCGGCGCCGGGCGCGGTGGTCCATGCCGTGAGCGGCGCGGACGACGGCGGCGGCTGCGGGAACTGCCACTGCCGCGGCAAGACGCTGTTGTCCGCGACGCCGTACGCGCCGTTGTAGAACGTCTCCCATCCGGTGGGCTGCAGCCGCGCCACGACGTTGTCGAGCGGCAGGAAGCCCTTTGCCTCGAGGTCGTGCACTTCGTCCTCGATCGCGGTCTCCACGAGGAACACATCGCCGACCTGCAGATCCTCGGTCAGCGGATACACGGGCAGCACCTGGCTGGCGCGAATGGTCAGGCACCAGTCCCGCGCCACGCGCGCCAGTTGATCCTCTTTGCGCGTGTCGAGCGATTTGCAGCCGCCGAGAAGGAGCGCGAACAGAGCTAGCGCGGTGGTGAGAACTTTGTGCATGACGGAAGTGTACCCGCTAAACCGCCGGCACGGCCGGCAGCGTTTCGCGGAGGCGTAAACTGCCCGCATGAACCGTCGCCAGATCCAGCTCGGCTTCGTTCTGATTCTCATCGCGCTCGGCACCGGATTCTTCCAGCCGTTCTATCGCAGCCCGCGCCTGGGACTGGCGGCGCACACGGTCGGCATCACCGGCGGTCTCGTGCTGATCGCCATCGGAGCGCTCGCCGACAAGTTCGCGCTGGGCACACGCGCCGCGAAGGTGATGATGGCCTGCTGGCTCTACACCGCCTACGTGAACTGGCTTGCATCGATCATCGCCGCCATCACCGGCGCGAGCCGCCTCACGCCGATCGCCGGCGCGGGAACGACAGCCTCGCCGTTCGCGGAGAATGTGGTGGCGTTCCTCCTCCAGTCGCTGGCCGTGACGTCGATCGTGGGCACGGCCATCGCGGTGTTCGGCTTCCGCCGGAAACGCGCAGCCGCGGTGACGGCGCCGGTCACGGAGCCCGTGTGAAACGCGCGTTCGCGCTGCTGCTCATGCTGGCGTGCGCGCTGCCGCTCCGGGCGACGGCGCAGCGGCCGGATGAGATCCGCATCGCCGGCACGGCCTACGAGCTCGTCTCGCCGCCCGACATCCCCATGCTTCGCGACCATCCCGAGCGCATGCCGAAGGCGATGACCATGATGACCTCGCTGTGGCGCGGCTACGTCGCGACGTGGGCCATTCGCGACAACCGTCTCTTCCTCGACAACGTGCGCATCCCCACCGACAAGAATTTCGAATACAAAGCACCGGAGTCGAAGCGCTGGCAGCCCGTGATGGAGGATCTCTTCGGCAACGCGGCGCCGCGGGTCGCGGACTGGTACACCGGAAACCTCGTCATTCCCACCGGTGAGATGGTGAAGTACGTGCACATGGGCTTCGCCAGCACCTACTCGTCGTACGTCGTGGCCACGGTCGTCAAAGGCGAAGTGCGGCAACAGCGCGACATGAACGCGAAAGAGTTCGACGCCTTCCGGCGCACGCAGTTCGCGGCGTGGAAGAAGACGCCGGAGTATGCGAAGGCGCTCGAGGAGCTCAACGAACCGGATGTGGCGAAAGCCGAGGAATTCCTCTTCCTCTACGCGTCCGGCCAGTACGTGGCCCGAGTCACTCCCTAGGCTTCGAGAGCACGTACAACACCGCGCCGATCACGAGGCCGATGGCCAGGGCCACGAACTTCAGCTTGTCCTGCCACATCGCCACGACCAGCACCAGCGAGAACAGGACGCCGATCACGGGCACGATCAATCCCGGCGTGCGGAAGCCCTCGTTGAGCTTGCGCAGGCGCGGTACCGCGATGCACGTCATGAGATACGTGACCAGTCGCGCGCCCGCGGAGATCAACGCCATCGTGCGGAACGAGCCCGCCAGCGACGCGATCAGCGCCACGGTCGTGTGAATGAGGATGGCCACCGTCGGCGTGTGAAATTTCGGATGGACGTAGGAGAGAGGACCCATGCGCCGGCCCAGCGAGAGCGCGTAGAGCATGCGCGAGCCTTCGAGCATCGTCCCGGAGTTCGTGCCGGCCATCGACATCAGGGCGCCGATGGTGACGACGATCGCGCCGATCGGGCCGACGATCGCGGAGGCCGCGGAAGCGATGGGCGTGTCGCTCTGCCCCAGGTCCGGCAGCGCGGACATCGCGCCGAGTTGCACGAGCACGTAAATGGCCGCGATGATCGCGATGCCCGCGAGCAGCGCCAGCGGTAGATCGCGACGCGGGTTCTTGTACTCGCCCGCCGGGACGCCGAGGTTCTCGAACCCCGCGTACGCGAAGAGCATGAACAGCGCGACCTCTCCCCAGTTCGCGCCGGCCGGCGCATGGAATGACCCCGGGATCGGATTCGACTTCCACGCCAGGAGCGCGACGACGATGAATCCGATCAGCGGCACCAGCTTGCCCAGCGTGAAGACGTAGATCGACGCGGCGCCGTACTTCACGCCGACGTAGTGGATCGCGGCCAGAAAGAGAATCGTCCCCGTGATCACCGCCGCGCGCCACCATCCCGTCTTCAGCGCGGGCACGAGCAGCGCCAGCGCGACGACGAAGCCGTTCGACAGCGACGCCAGCGACGTCACGCGCGCGATCCAGTTCATCCAGCCGGTCTCGAATCCCACGAAGTCGCCGAGCGCGGTCTTGGCGTAGAGATACGCGCCGCCGGGCTCGGAGAAGTGGCTGGCCGCCTCCGCGAAATTCAGCGCCAGGATGAACACCGGCAGCGCGAACAGCAGCGGCGCCCAAAGCGAGAACGCGCCGAGGAGCCGGTACGACTCGTAGGGGAGGAGGAACACGCCGCTGCCGATCACGGCGTTGATGCACATCGCCACGAGGCCCCAGAACCCGACCGTTCTGACGAGCGTAGCGCTCGTCCCAACCCCCCGAATGAGCTTACTGCTGTCGTTTTCCTGCATAGCCGGCCCCCCGAATCGAACGTCCGGGCAGCTTGCCCGTCATCGCGCCGCCGCGCAATACCGGTGTGCCGTTGACCACGACGTCGGTGACGCCAACCGGCGGCTGATGCGGATCCTCGAACGTGGATTTGTCGATGATCGTGTCGGGATCGAAGACGACGATGTCGGCGACGTGGCCTTCGCGGAGCAGACCGCGATCGCGCAGGTTCGCGCGCGCGGCCGCCTGCGACGTCATCCGCCGCACGGCCTCTTCGATGGTGAAGAGTTTCTCCTCGCGCGCGTAGTGGCCGAGGACGCGGGGGAACGTGCCGGTGGCTCGCGGGTGGATGGCCACGTTCTCTTCGCGCTGCTTCGGCGTCGGCGATCCGCCGTCGGAGCCGATGGAGATCCACGGCGCCTGCAGCGCGGTGCGCACGTCGTCCTCGCTGATGGAGAAATAGATGACGCGCGGCGAGGGCATGCTCTGCGCGAACAGCGCCATCAGCGCCTCGTCCGCGGTGGTGTTCATGTCGCGCGCGATGTCCTCGATGTATTTCTTCTCGTACCGGTCCAGCTCCGGCGATCCGTAGATCTGGGTGACGTAGATGCCCTTGTCGCCGCGCCGCGCGACCTGCGCGCGCAGCGCCTCCGCGATCTTCGCGCGGTCTTCGGGATTCTTCAGGCGCTTCTGGAAATCGTCGTAGCCGCCTTCCATCGCCCAGTCGGGTGCGAGCGTGGAGAGGCCGGTCGACGACGCGGCGTACGGATAGACGTTCGCGGAGGCGTCGATGCCTTCCGCGCGTGCGGCCTGAATCTTCGCCAGGATCTCGGGCATGCGTCCCCAGTACAGGCGGCCGCCGATCTTGAGATGCCACACGTTGACCGGGATGCGGGCCTCGCGGCCGATGCGGAAGGCCTCATCGAGCGCGCTGTCGATCTTCGCGCCCTCGTCGCGGATGTGGGAGAAGTACACACCGCCGTACTTCGCCGCCACCTTCGAGATCGCAATCAGCTCCTCGGTCGTCGAATACATCGCGGGCACGTAGATGAGCGACGAGCCGATGCCGATCGCACCCTCGCGCATGGCCTGATCGGTGATGCGCTCCATCTCGCGCATCTCCTCGGCCGTGGGAACGCGGTTCATGTCGCCGATGACGATCTCGCGGGGATTCGACGCTCCCATGAGCATGGCGAAGTTGATCGCGGCGCCACGGCGATCGAGCTCGTCCAGGAAGTCGCCGAGGGTGGCCCAGCGCTCGCCGGCGCGGAGGTTGTCGGAG
This sequence comes from Thermoanaerobaculia bacterium, assembly GCA_035526885.1. Lineage (GTDB taxonomy): Bacteria > Acidobacteriota > Thermoanaerobaculia > Gp7-AA8 > Gp7-AA8 > QHVT01. The sequence continues at coordinate 10,102 of DATLBM010000267.1, forward strand.
CGGTTCGGGCCGGGGGAGGTGCCTTCGCCGGCGACTTCGGTGGTCACGCCCTGGCGCACCTTCGGCTCGAGCTGCGGGTATTCGATGGCCGTCGTTTGCGACCAGCCCAGAAGATCGATGAAGCCGGGCGCGACGAAGCGGTTCTGCGCGTCGATGGTCGATGCGGCAGGCGTGCTGGAAAGATCGCCGATGGCGACGATGCGATCGCCGCGGATGCCGACGTCGCCGCGATACCACGGCGAGCCCGTGCCGTCGACGATGCGTCCATTCGTGATTTTCAGATCGAGGGTGTTCATGTTGGACATCGGTTTGGTAACGCAGCTGGTAAGCAAAATGGCAAAAACGATGGCGCGCTTCATTCCATCCCCCGGACCAGGTCGTCGAGCGACTGTCGCGCGCGGATGATCCTGGCGTCGTCGCCGTCGATGAGAATCTCCGGCGGCAGCAGCCGCGCGTTGTAGTGCGAGGCCATGGAGAACCCGTACGCGCCCGCATCGCGGAAAGCCACCAGGTCGCCGACCTGGATCGGATCGATGGCGCGCGCGGTGACATGGCCGTTGGTGCGCGTGAACACGTCGCCCGACTCGCACAGGTTTCCCGCTACGACTACTTCCTCGCTCGAGCCGGTGTCGCCGCGCGAGGCATTGAGAATGTGGTGGTACGCCGAGTACTTCGACGGCCGCACGAGGTGATTGAAGCCGCTGTCGACGCCCACCCACTCCACGCCGACCGAGATCCGGCGCGCGGTGGCGCGCGTGAGCAGCGTCCCGGATTGCGCGACGAGATAGCGGCCGGGCTCGAGGATGGCGGTGAGATTGCGCGCGCGCAGCATGGACCTGGCGATGTGCGTCAACTCTCTGCCGTAGTCCTCGATCGGAAACTCCGCCTCGCCCGGCTTGTACGGGACGGACATGCCGCCGCCGAAGTTCAGCCACTGCAGGGTCGAGAACTGCGGCGCGAGCTCGAGCAGCGTGCGCGCGGCCTGCAGCAGCGGCTGCGGGGACTCGACGCCCGACCCGATGTGATGGTGCAGGCCGACCACTTTGCGCCCGGCGTCCTCGATGAGGATGCGCGCGGAGTCGAGCTCCGCCAGGTCGATGCCGAACTTCACGCCGCCGCCCGCGGTGATGACGTCCGCGTGATGCCCCGCGCCCACGTCGGGATTCACGCGCAAAGCGATCGGATTGGGCAGATCGAGCGCCAGACAGCGGTCGATCTCCGACATCGAGTTGACGTTCACGACGATGCCCGGATCGGGAATCGCGCGCAGATCATCATCCGAAACGTTGCTGCACGTGAACCAGATCTGCTCCGCGGTGAACCCCGCGTGCAGCGCGAGATAGATTTCGCCCGGCGACACGCAGTCGCATCCGAAGCCGCCCTCGCGCAGCATGCGCAGGATGGCCAGATTGCCGTTGGCTTTCATCGCGTAAAACGGGCGGAAGGGGAGGCCGGCGAACGCGCCCGTCACGCGCTCCATCTGCCGCCGGATGACCGCGGCATCGTAGACGTACAGCGGCGTCCCGAACCGCGCCGCCAATTCTTCTGCTGAGAGGTTGCCGATGTAGAGAACGTGGTTGCGGTACTCCATGAGCGCGCGAAGTATAGAGCGCGCGCTGCGCGCGCGCGTTGCCGGTTGCTGGTTGCTGGCCGGGGGCGCGGCGTCGAGAGTTGTGCCCGCTCGCAAGACATGTGAAGCGCCATCTGCGTTCCTGCGAGGGTGCGCAAGTCACGAACACCCACCACGAACCAGCAACCAGCAACAGCTCTCGCGCCACAGGTACAATTCACGCCCATGCAGCAGTATCTCCACCTCGTCTCCACGATCCTCGATCGCGGCGCGAAGAAAACCGATCGCACCGGCACCGGCACGCTCTCGATCTTCGGCCACCAGATGCGTTTCGACCTCGGCGCCGGGTTCCCGCTGCTGACCACCAAGAAGCTGCATCTGCGCTCGATCATCTACGAGCTGTTGTGGTTCCTGGCCGGCGAGACCAACGTGCGCTTCCTCAACGAGAACAAGGTCACGATCTGGGATGAGTGGGCCGGCGCGAACGGCGACCTCGGTCCCGTCTACGGCTACCAGTGGCGCTCCTGGCCCACGGCCGACGGACGGCACATCGATCAGATCTCCAACGTCATCGCCGACATCAAGCGCAATCCCGATTCGCGCAGGCTGGTCGTGAGTGCGTGGAACGTCGGAGAGCTGGAGAAGATGGCGCTGCAGCCGTGTCACGCGCTCTTCCAGTTCTACGTCGCCGACGGAAAGCTCTCCTGCCAGCTGTACCAGCGCAGCGCCGACGTCTTCCTCGGCGTCCCGTTCAACATCGCCTCGTACGCGCTGCTGACGATGATGGTCGCGCAGGTCTGCGATCTGCAGCCCGGCGACTTCGTGCACACCCTCGGCGATGCGCACCTCTATCTCAATCATCTCGAGCAGGCCAAAGAGCAGCTCGCGCGCGAGCCCCGGCCGCTGCCGTCGATGAAGTTGAATCCCGAGGTGCGGAGCATCTTCGATTTCAAGTTCAGCGACTTCACGCTCGAGCACTACGATCCGCATCCCGCGATCAAGGCGCCCATCGCCGTATGAAGCTGTCGCTGCTCGCCGCGCTGTCCACGAACAACGTCATCGGCCGCGACAACGACGTGCCGTGGCGTCTGTCCACGGACCTCAAGTTTCTGAAGTCGAAGACGATGGGGCATCACGTGATCATGGGCCGCAAGACCTACGAGTCCGTGGGGCGTCCGCTGCCGGGACGCACGAACGTCGTCATCACGCGGCAGGACGATTACGCGGCCGAGGGAGCGGTGGTGGTGCATTCGCTGGAGGAGGCGGTGCGCGTGGCGGAGCGCAACGGCGAGGAGGAGGCGTTCGTCCTCGGCGGCGCGGAGATTTACGCGCAGGCCATGCATGTCGCGGATCGCATGTACCTGACGCGCGTGCACGCGGAGGTCGAGGGCGACACGTGGTTCCCCGACTTCGACGACGTTTCCGAGTGGCACCTCGTCGACTCGGAACATTTCGACGCCGACGAGAAGAACGAGTTCCCATTCTCGTTTCTGCGCTACGAGCGCGCGGCGGCGGCAGGTCACGCCATTCCCGAAGAGGGGTAGCTTGACGCTCCGCAGGATCCTTCCACTCGTTCTGCTCGTCGCGGCCTGTCATCGCGCGCCGGAGAAGCCGAACGTCATCCTGATCTCGGTCGACACGCTTCGTTCCGATCACGCGAACACGCCCAACATCCAGGCGCTGGCCGCGGACGGCATCGCGTACGAGCACGCGTTCTCGCACGTGCCGCTCACGCTTCCGTCGCACGTCTCGATCTTCACGGGACTGCTGCCCGGACATCACGGTGTGCGCGACAACGCCGGCTTCACGCTCGATCCGAAGACTCCCACCATCGCCTCGATCCTGCACGCGCGCGGCTACGCCACCGGCGGCGCGGTCTCCGCGTACGTGCTGCGCAAAGCCACGCACGCGAACAGCGGATTCGATGACTTCGATGACGAGATCCCGTTCATCGAAGGCGCGCCGCTGGGCAACCTCGCGCGCTCCGGCGATCGCACGGTCGCGGTGTCGACGCAATGGATTTCGTCGCACGCGTCGCAGCCGTTCTTCGCGTTCGTGCACCTCTTCGAGCCGCACGCGCCGTACGAGCCGGCGTACGACGACGACGTGCGCGCCGCCGATCGTCACGTCGGCACGCTGATCCAGTCGTTGAAGGATGCGAGCCTCTATGACGACGCGCTGATCATCCTCCTCTCCGATCACGGCGAAGGCCTCGGCGATCACGGAGAGCAGGAGCACGGCGTGCTGCTCTATCGCGAGGCGCTGCAGGTGCCGCTGATCGTGAAGCTGCCGCGCAACGAGCGTCGCGGCACGCGGGTGTCGCGCACCGTGCAGCTCGTGGACGTGCTTCCGACGATCGCCGCACTCACCGGCGCCTCTGCTCCGGCGAGACTCGACGGCCGCTCGCTGCTCGACGACGCGCCGCCGCATCCCGTCTTCAGCGAAACGCTCTACCCGCGCATTCACCTCGGCTGGAGCGAGCTCCGCTCGGTCATCGACTGGCCGCATCACCTCATCGACGGACCGAAGCCCGAGCTGTACGACGTCGCGCGCGATGTTCGCGAGTCGCGCGATCTGCGCGAGTCCGATCGACGCGCCTACACGCGCCTGCGAAACGCACTCGCCGCCGCTCCTTCAACCGACGCCGCCGCGCCGCGCGTCGATCCGGAGGAGGCCAGGAAGCTGGCCGCGCTCGGCTATCTCTCCGCACAGGCGCCGGCGGCGAAGAGCAGCCTCAATCCACGCGAGCATCTCCGCGATCTCGATGCGCTTCGCGAGGTCACAGCGCTCATGTCCTCACGCCGATTCGCCGAAGCCGCGGTGCTGATCGAAGGACTGCTGGCGCGCAATCCCGGGTGGAGCGACCTCCGCGACGACCTCGGCGTCTGCTATCAACAGCTCGGCGATCTGTCGCGCGCCGAGAAGACCTATCGCGACGCCATTGCCGCGACGCCGGAGCTCGCGCCGGATTTCGCGCTGTCCCTCGGCGACGTGCTCCTCGCGCGCGGCAAAGTCGACGACGCCGAAGCGCACGCGCGCCTGGCGATGAAATCGAATCCGAACGGTGCGCACGAACTCCTTGCACGCATCGCCGTGCAGCGCCGCGATCTCGACTCGGCGCTGGCAGAGGCCCAGCTCGCGCAAAACGAGTTCCTCCAGGCCAACATCCACATGCTGCGCGGCGACGCG
>DATLBM010000268.1:0-6938 GCA_035526885.1 Thermoanaerobaculia bacterium
GGGATCTCTTCACCGGTGAACGGGTTGGTGGCGGTCTTCCCTGTGAAGCGTCCTTCCTTCCCCGCCTCCTGACGTTCGAGCGAGGACTGGTTGCGCACGCCCGTGATCCATGCCTCGATGTCCTCGCGGTCCCGATGATCGGCGATGAGCTGCGCGACGTCCGGGTGCTCCGGTGCGAGCACCATGAACGTCGCGCCGAAGATCGTGTCGGGCCGTGTCGTGAACACTCGCAGGGGTTTCCCGAGTGTTCCCACCGGAAAGTCCACATCGGCGCCCAGCGAGCGGCCGATCCAGTTGCGCTGCATGAGCTTGACCTTCTCGGGCCAGTGCTCGAGCGTGTCCAGTCCGGCGTCGAGACGATCAGCGTAGTCCGTGATCTTCAGGAACCACTGCGCGAGCTCACGCTGCTCGACGAGGGCGCCGCAGCGTTCGCAGCGACCCTCGACCACCTGCTCGTTCGCGAGCACCGTCTGGTCCTGCGGGCACCAGTTGACCGGTGCTGTGCTCCGATACGCGAGACCACGCTTGTAGAGCTGCAGGAAGAGCCACTGGTTCCACCTGTAATACTCGGGCTCGCATGAGGCGATCTCTTTCGACCAGTCGTAGAGGATGCCCCAGCGGCCGAACTGCTTCTTCATGCGCTCGATGTTCGCCAGCGTCCACGGCCGCGGATGGGTCTTGTTCTTGATGGCCGCGTTCTCGGCGGGGAGTCCGAACGCGTCCCAGCCCATGGGGTTGAGCGCGGCGCGTCCCTGCATGCGGAAGTAGCGGTAGATGGCGTCGCCGAGGATGTAGTTGCGGCCGTGCCCGACATGGAGGTCGCCGGAGGGATACGGAAACATGTTCAGCATGTACAGCTTCTGCCCGGCCGCGGAAACGTCGATCTCCGCGACGCGCGCCTCGGCCCATCGCTGCTGCCATTTCGGTTCGATTTCGGTGGGGTCGTATGACATGCGCGCGGGAGTATAGCTATTGGTTGGCGGTTGGCGGTTGGCGGTGGACACCACGCGAGTCGGTGCGGTCTCGAACCGTCAACCGCCAACCGTCAACCGCCAACCGAATACACGAACGTCACCGGCCCGTCGTTCTCCAGCGATACGATCATCATTTCGCGGAAGCGGCCCGTCTTGACCGTGATCCCCGTCGAGGCCAGCTCGCTGACGAACAGCTCGAACAGCGCGCGGGCGCGCGTGGGCTCCTCTGCGCGATCGAATGACGGCCGCCGCCCGCGCGCGATCGATCCCGCCAGCGTGAACTGCGACACCGCCAGGATCGCGCCGCCCGCTTCGCTGACGTCGCGGTTCATCTTGCCGGCGTCGTCCGAAAAGACGCGCAGCTCGCGAATCTTCTTCGCCGCATCGCGCATCGTCTCCTCGGAATCCCCCTTCTCCACCGCGCCGAGGATGAGCATCCCCGCGGCGATCTCCGACACCAGTTCCCCGCCGACCGACACCGATGCGCGCCTGACGCGCTGAATCACGCATTTCATTTTGCGGGCGCGATTCTACGCGCCGTGGATGAGGATAGAATTCCGCATCCACACCGCGGTCCGGTCCAAGCACAGGATCGATTCAGAGGAGAACCAATCCATGATCAATAAAGTCATTCTCGTCGGGCGCCTGGGCAGAGACCCGGAGATGCGCTCGACGCCCGGCGGCAACAACGTCGCGAAGTTCACGGTGGCCACGGACGAGAAATTCACCGACCGCGAGGGCAACAAGCAGGAGCGCACCGAGTGGCACAACATCGTCGCCTGGGGCAAGCTCGGCGAGATCTGCGGCCAGTATCTGCGCAAGGGCAAGCTGGTCTACATCGAGGGCTCGATCCGCACCGACAGCTGGGACGACAAAGAGTCGGGCCAGAAGAAGTACCGCACCGAGATCATCGCCAACACGATGAAGATGCTCGACCGCCGCGGCGATGAAGAAGGTGGCGGCGGCGGCGGTGGCGGCTACGAGCGCAGCGGCGGCTACAACAAGTCGCAGTCGCAGCCGCGCGGCGGCGGGCGCTCCGCGCCGGCGGGCGACATGATCGAAGACGACGAGGAAGTTCCGTTCTGATGCGCTGGCTCGTCCCGGTGACGCTCGCCGTCGCGGTCTGCCTCACGCCTCTGGCGGCGCAGACCACGGCGGCACTCACCGGGACGGTCACCGAGAACGGCGCACCCGTCGCCGGCACCTCGGTCACGGTCCAATCACGCGCGCTCCAGGGCGAGCGCACGACCACCACGACCGAGTCCGGCGCATTCACTTTCCCCGCGCTCCCTCCGGGTCAGTACACGGTGTCGGCGCGCAACGCCGTTCGCACCGTCACTCTCGCGCTTTCGCAGACGTCGCGCGCCGACTTCGTCCTGATGACCGAGACCGTCGCCGCGACGACTCTCGATCCCGAGATCACCTCCAAGCCCGTGGCCACGACGTTCCCGCTCGAATCGATCGAGCGCCTCCCCGTCCAGCGCAATCAGAACGCCACCGCGCAGCTCGCGCCGGGCGTCACGCCGAACACGCTCTCCAACGGACAGCTGGCCATCTCCGGCGGTCCGGGCTACGACAACCTCGTCATCGTCAACGGCGTGGTGGTCAACGAGAACACGCGCGGGCAGATGCGCCCGATGTACGTCGAAGACGCCATCGACGAGACGACCGTGATCACCGGCGCCATCAGCGCGGAGTTCGGACGCTTCACCGGCGGCGTGGTGAACACGATCACCAAGCAAGGCAGCAACGACCTCGGCATCACCTTCCGCGACTCGCTGAGCAACCCGCGCTGGTCCGCGGTCTCGCCGGCGAACGAAGCCCGCGAAGACAATCTCAATCACGTCTTCGAAGCCACCGTCGGCGGCCCGCTGCAGCGCGATCGCGTCTGGTTCTTCGCCGCCGGACGCTGGGCGAAGAACGACACCGCGCGCCAGACCATCGCCATCCCCGCCGGTCCGGGCAGCACGGCCTCGCCGCAACTGAGCTACAGCGAGAGCAACGATCAGAAGCGTTACGAGGGGAAGATCACCGCGCGCGCTCTGGCCAATCACACAATCACCGCGACGTACTTCGGCATCGACACGACGACCGAGAACAGCCGCTTCTCGAACAACATCTACGACGCGGCATCGCTGACCAGCCGCGATGAGCCGGAGATGCTGGCCGTCGTGCGCTACGACGGCGTGCTGTCCGAGCGCCTCACGGCCGAAGTGCAGGTTTCGCGTCGCACGATGTCGCTGAGCAGCGGCGCGACGACGCGCGATCTCGTGGGCGGCACGGTGCTCCTGGACCGCTCCAACAGCAACACGCGATTCAACGCGCCGACGCTGTGCGCGATCTGCGAGAGCGAGGAGCGCAACAACACCGACGCGCAGTTCAAGCTGCGGGCATTCGTGGACGCCTTCGGCACGCACGACCTCATCGCGGGCGTCGACCGCTTCACCGAAAACCACCTGCTCGAGGACCGCCAGTCCGGCAGCGACTTCTCGCTCTTCGTCACGCGCACGCAGTGGAAAGACGGCGTGATCTATCCCGTCATCACGCCGACGACCGCGAACGGCGGCGGCACGTTCATCCGCTGGAATCCGGTGCTCGCCGGCGCACGGGAGAATGAGCTGCGCACGGACTCCGCATTCGTCAGCGACACGTGGGAGCGCGCGCGCCTGAGCGTCACGGCCGGTCTTCGCTACGACCGCAATCGCGCCGAGGATGCCGATGGAACGCTGACCGCCAACGATCGCAAGCTGTCGCCCCGCCTGGCGGCGCAGTTCGACGTACGCGGCGATGGCCGTCATCGCATCAACGCCAGCTACGGCGTCTACGCCTCGCGCGTCGCGGACTCCATTGCCTCGTCGAATCAAATCGCAGGACGCGCCGCCTCGATCGACTTCGCGTATCGCGGTCCGTCGATCAACGCCAGCGCGCTGAACATGTCGATCGCCCAAGTCATCGCGCAGGTCTTCGCGTACTTCAACTCGACGCAGGGCGGCACGGACAACCGCACCGCGCAGAACCTGCGCGCGAACGGCACGCGGGAGATCCCCGGCTACACCACCTACTTCGACGGCACCCTCGCCACCCCCTCCGTCCGCGAGCTCACCCTCGGCTACGGCATGCAGTTTCCGCGCGGCCTCGTGCGCGCCGATCTCGTGGCCCGCGACTGGCGCGACTTCTACACGCTCTCAGTCACCCGCGACACCCGCCGCACCATCACGCCCCTTGGCATCCCCGTCGATCTCGCGCTCGTGCGCAACACGAATGAGATCGAGCGCAGCTATCGCGGCGTGCACCTGCAGGCGCACTGGACTCCGTCGCCGTTCGATGCCGGACTGCTCTACACATGGTCGAAGCTCCGCGGCAACGACGAAGGCGAAACGGCGAACGGCCCGATCGCGAATGTCGCGCCGTCGATCTACTACCCCGAGTTTCTCGACTACGAGCGCAACAACCCCACCGGCTACCTGCGCGGCGATCAGCGCCACCGCCTCCGCGCGTGGGCCGGCTACACGCTCGGCCGCTTGGACGTGTCAGTGCTGCAGACGTACGACTCGGGCATCGCGTACTCGGTCACCGGCGCCGTCAATGTGACGCGCTACGCCGGCGCGCCGGAGAATCCCGGCTACAACGCCATCCCCGCCGGCCGTTACTTCTTCACGGACCGCGGCGCGGTGCGCGCCGACGACATCACCTCGACGAATCTCGCCCTGCGCTACACGCACCCGCTCAGCCGTGCCGCGCTCTTCGCGCACGCCGACGTGCTCAACGTCTTCGACGAAGACGCCCTCGCCGATCCGCAACGCATCGGCACCGGCGTCAACACCGCCGCGAACTCGGCAACCCTGCAGCCCTTCGACCCGCGCACGACGACGCCCGTCGAAGGCATGCACTACACGTACGCAGCGAACTTCGGCCAGGCGCTGAACAACCTGGCCTACCAGACGCCGCGCACGTACCGGGTTTCGGTCGGTATGAAGTTCTAGGCGATCTTGAACTCCACCTTGTTCTCGCCGCACTTTGTGCGCACCCAGAACACGTGTCCGCCCGCGGGGAGCTTCCAGGTGAACTGCGCCGAGAACTCGTCGTACGCCTGCGTCTTGCCGAGGGTGGTGGCGTCAAAACCCCACTCGACGGGATACGGACCGCCGGGACACGTCGTGCCGAAGCTGGCGGTGAAGTACGCAGACTTCACTCCAACCGGATGCGGATCGACGATGGGATACGTGCCGCCGTTGACGGGATAGACGATGTTGACCGGATGCTGGCCCATGAGCTTTCCCCCTTTAACTACATCGATAAGTCCTGCCATCCTTCATGGCAATGGACCGGTCAATTGCGCGTCATCAGATACACGTCGTAATACGGCCGTGGGCCCGTTCCGCTGCGCTCCACCCTGGACTGCCACCGCAGGATGTTTCCGTGCATGTCGCGCCGGCCGGTCCAGTGATAGCGGACGCCGAGGGACGCGAGCCTGTGTGCGTCGAGAGTACTGATCTCCGGGAGTGCGGGGATTCCGTCGTGATTCGTGTCCGTCCACAAAGCGAGTTGCCGCCACCTTGCGTCCGCGGGAGTCACGGCGCCGTCCGCATTCGTGTCGAATTCGGCGAGCGCCTCGAATCCGTGCATCGCGTTCGCGCCGTTGCCGAGCCGTGTGTGATTTCCGAACAGCTCTGCGCCGTCGTCGGGCACACCGTTTCCGTTGCGATCGCGGAAGAGGAACGCGACGGAACCATCGCGTGGCCACGCCACGCGGTCCGCGCGGCCGTCTGCATCGAGATCGAACGACACGCCCTTCTCGACGGAAGTAAATTCATACCGGTCATTCAACGCGACGACGATCGGCGTGTGCCCCTGCGAGGGAGTGACGTCGATCTCCGTTCCCGGCACCGGCGGTTCTTTGGGAGGAGGCGGCGGAGGCGCGCAACGCGTGTCGCCGGAGCATGTCGCCGGCGTGGCAGGCCCTTCGAGGTTGTAGTGGTACTTGCCTGTGACCTGAAAAGAACTATCGAAGATCTGATCCCCGTGCACACTGTGCGTGCCGTTCAGCTCAGCGCTGGCGTCGAGCTCTCGCAGCCAGCCATACCACGCGGCCTCGCCATCCGAGCGGAAGGAGCTCTCGATGGGATAAAGAAACACGTAACCATCCAGGCCGGCATATGCGGGCAGGCCTGACGCAAGAAGCGCGATGAGAATGACACCGCGCCTCATCGGCAGCCTTGCTCGATCTTGCGCAGGTCTTCGGCGCGCGGCAACTCGTCGGCCGCGTGAAACATGTGGACCGCGATCGCCGTGTAGAGGAATCTGTCGAATGGCTCGCCGAACTCCCGTCTCGCCTCCCCGAGTGAAGCGGCGGCGCTGCGGCACAGCTCCACCTGTTCGGCAGCGAGCGCGCGGCGCGCCTCGACGCGAGCCCGGCCCTGCAGCCGGCTCAGCGACTCCGCGAGGCGACGTTCCTCCCTCGCATGTTGCAGGTAGCCGGCCGAAATTGCGGCCAGACGGTCCCAGAAGACGACCGGCAGCCCACTGCCCGTAACCTCGCCGATCATGACCCTGCGCAGTTCCGCGCCTCCGTCGGACGGATTGAGGAACGCCATGCTCATGAGCGTCCGGTACACCTGCTGCGGAATGAACAGTTCGGGATGCGTTTTCCCGTCGAACGAATCGACGAGCGCCGTACCTTCGTTGCTTGAGGCTGCAACGCGTCGATGCGTGCGGGCGCGCGCCTGCGCCAGTGCCGGATTGGTCCGCAAGGCGATCCGCTCCTCGAGCGTCAACTCCCACGGCTTCTTCGGTGCCTGCGCAACGGCCTGCAGGTTGGCCATGAGTGTGAGCAGGACAAGAAACCGGCCGATCATCTTAGAAAGATGGTGTCCTTCCGGTCTTCGGTCAAGACGCCAATGCGGCATCTGAAGTTGCGCGGCTTCGCGTTCACGCCCCGGACGCGCTACAGTCGCGCGATGTATC
>DATLBM010000269.1:0-35787 GCA_035526885.1 Thermoanaerobaculia bacterium
CGCTGCTGCGCACGAAGCTCGGCGACGTCCTCTACTTTTTCCTCTGGATCGCGCTGATGGGCAGCATCACGTCGATGATGGAGAAGGGCATCGGCGCGACGTGGGCGCCGTTCTTCGACGTGTCCGGCTTCGGAATCCTGCTGCAGCAGATGCGGACGTTCTACGCGACGAATTCGCTCTCCATCGGCGCGTCGTCGTTCGACGCCAGCAAAGGAACGATGCCGTTCGCGGGACTGCACATGACGCCGTACTACGCGCTGACGCGCATCACGGCGTCGCTGTGGCCCGTGGCGTTGCTGTCGCTGGCGCGCGTCTTCTTCCATCGATTCGATCCCGCGCGCATCCGCGCGGTGCCGAACGAGAAGGCGCGGCGCAGCTGGATCGGACGCCTGAACTTCATCGCCAAACCGATCGCACGCTTGTTCGTGTGGGCGGCGCGGCCGTTGTCGCGCACGCCGGCGATGATCGACGCGCTGACGACGCTGGCCGGATTCCCGATCGCACTCATCGCCATCGTCATCTTCGCCATCGTGGCGATGTCCGCGGGCAACGCGCAGTCGCTCTTCACCGGCGTGCTGCCCATCGCGTGGGCGGGATGCGCGATCACGATCGCGGACATCGCCTCGCGCGAGAAGCGCTCGGGCACCACCGCGCTGACGTTCGCCGCGCCGCACCTGCGCGAGCGCTACGTCCTCTGGAAGTTCGGATCGTCACTCATCGTCGCTCTCGTGTTCCTCGGCGTGCCGCTCGCGTGCGCGATCCGCACACGCCCGGACCTCGCCCTCGCTTTGCTCGCAGGCGTGGTCTTCACGGTCGCCGCCGCCACCGCCCTGGGCATCCTCAGCTCGAACCCGAAGACGTTCATCGTGGGCTTCCTCACGTTCTGGTACGTGGCATCACAGGACAAAGGCGCGTCGCCGGCCCTCGACTTCGCGGGCTGGTTCGGCACGGCTACGCCCGCGGTTGTCGCGTCGTACGCGCTCGCTGCGCTCGCGCTACTCGCGGTCGCGCAGCTCTTTCACGCGCGGGAGTTGCGCGTGAAGTGGTAGGTCGCGCCCGCACCTCGCGCGCTCGAATCGGTCGCCTGTCCTTCGTGTCGTAGATACGTGCCGCACCTCGAACGTCCCAGGCATCTCGTTTCTCTCAGACCCTGCTTACGGATAGCTTCCAACGCCGGTAGATGTTGCGTCGATGACGGGTTCCGAGGGAGGCTGGGACCGTGCGTTCGAATCGCGTCAGCATCGCCGACATGCCCATAGACGAACGGCCGCGCGAGCGGATGGCTCGCGGTGGAGCGGTGGCGCTCTCGGACGCGGAGTTGATCGCACTGCTGATCGCGCCGGGATGGACAGGGAGAAGCTCCATCGATATGGCGCGCGAGCTGGTAGCTGATGGGCTGCTCGCCGTCGCGCGCCGCGAGTGGATTCCGCGGAAACCTGCCGGCAGTCTCGGGCCGACTCGTGTGGCGCGCATTGGTGCGGCGCTGGAGCTCGGGCGCCGGATCGCGGCGTCGACTGCGATTTCTTCGGATCCGGTGCACGACCCGGCATCGGTCGCGCAGCGGCTCATCGCCGCTTATGGTCATCGCGTTCAGGAGACGTTCGGGGCGATCTATCTGGATTCTCGCGATCGTATTGTCAGCGAGCGAGAAATCTATGTCGGTACGTTGACTTCGGCGGCCGTTTCGGCGCGCGATGTGTTCCGGTTGGCGCTGCACGACCATGCTGCATCCGTGATCGTTTTTCACAATCACCCGTCCGGAGATCCGTCGCCGTCGGCGCAGGACGTGGCCTTCACCTCAGAGCTCAGCAGCGTCGGTATGGCCTTGGACGTCGACGTGCTCGATCATCTGATCGTGGCCCGGAGCGGTTTCATCTCCTTCCGGCAACGCGGCTTGATGTGACGCGCTCGGGCTACCTCGTTCGGCCTGACCTGCCGATGATGACGCCAAGGATTTCGACCGGCAAATTCTGATCGTCCAGAGCGATCGGTTGGTAGCGAGGGTGCGCGCTCAACAGGTAACGCCCGTTGCTCTGGACGACGAGGCGTTTCACGAAAACGCCCTCTCCGATGCGACATACGATGAGTTTGCCGACCGGAGGGGCCTCCGAAGCGCTGACCGTGACCGCGTAAAGCATGTCGTCCGGCAGGATGCCTTCGCCGATCATGGATTCGCCGATTGCGTGAAGCAGCAGATCAGTGGCGTCTCCGAACGGCGTCTTGACCGGCCGGTCGGCGACCCGCTTATCACGCGTTGCGGCCAGCGCCGGGCGGGGAAGGATCCTCGCGTTCGGTTCAGAGAGAGCGTCCATCGTGGCAAGTTTGCGGTCAATCCAGCCACGGAATCGCGCGAGCTCGTCCGCGTCTTCCGGTGCGATCGCGAACGAAATGCCCAGGAGCGCGGCGATCGTCGTGCCGGTCACGCGCGCGATGCCCCGCAGGAGCTGCAGCTTCGGATTGTCCTCTTTGCCGGTGCGCAACCGGCTGATGGTGTTCTTGTTGACAGACAGAGTTTTCGCAATCTCCTGAGCCGTCTTCCCGCTTGCGCGGATGGCCGCGTCGATGCGTTCCCCGAGAGTCAACATCCCCGGTATCATGACTCCTTTAGTTGTCTTTATTGGCCGGGAGATGCAGGACGTCTACACTGGCTGTGACAACTGCTTGAACATCGCCATTAGGGTAGATTGGCTGGCGGAGAGACTGAGATGCTGAAATCGCTGATGGTCCGGGCGGTGGGACCTGCGCCGGAGATGACGATCGATTTCGCGGAACGCATCAACGTCATCACAGGCGATAACGGCCTCGGCAAGAGTTTCCTGCTCGACGTGGCCTGGTGGGCGTTGACCCGGACATGGGCGGGGACGCCGGCTCTTCCGACCGACCCGTCCGAAGCGATGATCCGCTACGTCATCAAGGGGCGCAAAGGCTCCGCGGAACCGGTGACCTCGCGTTATCGGGCGGAAGAACAGGAGTGGCCGGGCGAGCCGAAACGCCCGGCGATGCCGGGCGTCGTCGTCTACATGCGTGTCGACGGCGGATTTTCCGTCTGGGATCCGGCGCGCAACTACTGGCGGAAAGATCGATCCGACCGGCCGCCGGCGTATCACTTCGACCATCAGGAAGTCTGGGATGGACTCCGCATCAACGGCGTGAGTGTCTCGGAGGGACTGGAACGCGACTGGGTGAGCTGGCAGAAAGGGCGCGAGCCTCAGTTCCTCCTCCTCGAGCGCGTTCTGCAAAAGCTATCGCCGCCCGACGTGGCACTGACGCCCGGTCCACCGAAACGCGTATTTCTCGGCGAGGGCTTCGACCGGCCAACACTCCTGATCGGTGACGCGGTCGTCCCGGTCGCCATTGCGTCGGCAGGCATTCGGCGGATTCTCGCGCTCGCGTACCTGCTCGTGTGGGCGTGGCACGAACACCGTGTCGCGGCGGCCTTGCTCGGGACCGAGCCCGACACACGCATGGCACTGCTCATCGACGAACCGGAAACCCATCTTCACCCGGCATGGCAGCGGCGCGTCATCCCCGCGGTCGTGGAGGCCGTCCGCGTTCTGCATGAGGAGCACAAGTCGGCCACGCAGATCCTGATTGCGACGCATTCGCCGCTCGTGCTCGCATCGCTGGAGCCGTTTTTCGACATCGACCGCGATGCGCTGTTCCACCTTCGCTTCGAAGCGGGCTACGCCGTCCTCGAGCCCGAGCCCTGGGCGAAGCAAGGCGACGCCAGTCAATGGCTGGTCTCGGACGTGTTCAATATGCGGCAAGCCCGCTCGGCGGAAGCGGAGCAAGCCATCGAGGCCGCGGAAGCCTTCATGCGGGAAGATCTGCACATGCTTCCCGAAGGATTGCGCACGCGCGAGCAGATCAATGCGAGGTTGAGGACTCTCCTCGCGCCCCACGATCCGTTCTGGGCTCGATGGCTGACACGAACCGAGCCCGCGCTGCGCGTCTCGGCGCGAGCGTAGTCGTGATTCGCGTTCAGCCGGTTCCGGAGCCGGCGCAGTTCGACACCGAAGTGCGGCAGCGTGGACGAGCGTGGCTCGCCGCCAACCCGTCAGCCAGGCGGCCGAAGGACTTCTGGAGCCCGTTCAGGAATGTTTTGAGCGATGGATTTGGATCGTTGTGCGGCTATGCCGCCATGTTCGATCCCACCGGCGGCACGGTCGATCACTACCTCAGCTATCGCAATCACCCGCACCTCGCCTACGAGTGGTCGAATTACCGGTTCGCGTCGAGCACCATGAATTCGATCAAGCGGAATGCGGACGACGCGGTGCTCGATCCTTACGGCATCGGCGATGGATGGTTCGAGATCATCCTGCCGTCGCTGCAGATGCGCATCACGCCGAGGGTGCCGCCCGAGCATCGCTCGCGCGCGGAAACGACATTGTCCCGCCTCAAACTGCGCGATGACGAACGTCTGATTCGGTGGCGCCAGAGCTGGTACGAGATGTACAGCGCCGGCGAGTTGACGCTCGATGGTCTCGAGCGCGTTGCGCCGCTCATCGCGGCCGCTGTTCGAAAGCAGGCAGCGGAATACGGCTGACGCTCCACCCCTCACCTCCGCCCCCGCCCCCACACGGCCCTGCGCGTTCCGCCCACCGCGTCCGTGCGGAAGGGCGGGTAGTCGATCACTTCGACGGAGTCGAAGTGAGAGGCGAACATCTGCACGAAGACGTCGCGGTGGGGGGCGATGAGGTTTCCGTGGACGGTGCGGCAGCGTTGGTCCGTCCAGTCCCACACTATCGCGGTGAGCTCCGAGCCGCCGAGCTGGTTGCGGAGGGGGAGCTGCGTGAGCTCCGCCGGGTCGCACATGGGGACGAAGCACGATCCGCCGGGCTTCGTCCAGGCGGCCACGTTCGCGATCGTTTTGCGGATCGCCGGGACGCTGCCCGCGTAACAGTACGCCCACCACATCAGCGTCACGAGATCGAAACGCGCTTCCAGTTGCGGTTGCGGCTCGCGGAAGTCGGCTTCGAGGAAGGGGACGTCCGGATTGTGTGAGCGGGCCACGTCCAGCATGGCGGGAGAGAGATCGAGGCCGCAGCGATCGACGTCCGGGAACTGGCTGAGGAACCAGCCCGTGCCGCACGCCGCATCGAGCCACGAGCCGCCGGGTGGCATGTGCTCGCGCAGCCACGCCAGTTCGAATGCGGTGGCCTCCTCGTAATGCTCGCCGTGCAGGAACGCCTCGTCGTAGGTCTCCGCGTAGCGCGCGCTGTAAATGGCCAGGACTTCATCGCGCGTCATGCGAGCAGCTCCCGAAGCGATGCGGCCAGCGTTTGGACGGATGGCGGAGTGAGGAGATTGAAATGCGTCGCCTCGATGCGATGCACGTCCAGGCCCGGCGCGACGCCCGACCAGAGCGACGCGTTGCGCAGGTGATCGCTTTCACGGTCTTCCACGGTCCGCGTCGCCGCGAAGAGCGTTACGCGCGTGTTCGCGGGAGCGGGAACGTAGTGGCGCATGGTGCGGAAGTTCGCGCGAAGATTGCGGAGGAAGCGGCGCAGGTCGTGATAGCCGACGTCGTCCGCCGCGGGCATCAGGCGATAGAGGCGACAGAACTCCTGGACCGAGGAGAGACGTCGTTTCTCCTGCGGAATGTAGCGCCCCGTCAGCTCGATCAGCTCGCGCCACAGCGCGTGCTCGTGGGCCTCCTCGACCTGCGGCGAGTCGAGGTCATGGCGTTCCAGCACCTCGCCGAGGTCGACCACGGGGTTGCGATCCTCCGGGCCGTATGCGCGCGGGAACCGCGTGTCCAGCAGCGCCACGTGCGATGCCTCGTCGCCGAGCTGCTGCGCCATCTCGTACGCGATGAGGCCCCCGAACGAATAGCCGGCCAGAAGATACGGGCCGTGTGGATGCGCGGCGCGCAACGCGTCGATGTAGCGCGCGGCCATCTCCGGCGCGTGCTGCAGCGGCGCGTCGCTGCTGCGCGGGTCGGGACCTTTCAGTCCGACGACGGCGCGATCGGAGCCGAGAAGGCGCGCGAGCTCGACGTAGCAGAGGATCGATCCGCCGGACGGATGGATGCAGACCAGCGGACGTCCGTTGCCGCGCTGGATCGTGACCAGCGGCGACGCATCGCGCGTGCGCGCGTGATGGCGGAGGAGGCGCGCAAGATGCTCGATCGTCGCGTCGGGCAGCAACGCCGAAGGCTCGAGCGCCACGCCGAATTCGGATTGCACGCGCGCGAGCAGGTCGACGGCCATGATGGAGTCGGCGCCGAGGGCGAAGAAGTCGTCCGTGACGCCGATTCCTTCGCGCTCGAGGAGCGTTTCCCAGATCCGCGCGAGCTGCAGCTCGACGGGATCGCGCGGTGTGACGAACGAGCGTTCCGGCGCCGGTTTGGCGACGCGAACGCGCGGCTCGCCGTCGATGCCGGTCTCCACGACCACCGCCTGGCCGCGCTCGCGCTCGATCGCTTCGAGATCGACGAGCTCTCCGCCGATCCATGCGCGCCGATCCGTGCGGCCGCACAACTCGATGTTGCCGTCGTCGCGGACTCGGGCCAGGTCGCCCGTCTTCTCGCCGCGAATCACGAGCGCGCCGATCTCGCCCATCGCGCAGTCCTCGCCGTTCGCGGCGACGACGCGAACGTCGACGCCGGTGAGCGGCCGTCCGATCGGTTGCGTCCCGGGCAGCGGCGGATCGGCGATGCGATACGCGCACGCGTCGAGGTACGTCGTGAACAGCGGCGCGTCGGACGGGAAGAAGTTGCGCCAGCGCGCGATGAGGCCGTCGGTGACCGGCTCGCCGGTGAAGACGACGGCGGAAACGCCGCTGAGTGGTTTCGGCCGCAGGGCGCGCGCGATGCGGCGGCGGGCTTCGTGCGCCGTGAGCGTGAGGCTGTTCGGCGGCGGCGTCATGGGCTCGAGGGCGGCGGACGTGGCGACGGGCTTCAGCCCGTCGCGATGTGGGTATTGCGACGGGCTGAAGCCCGTCGTCACGCTTGTCCCGATCAGCCGCTGCCATTCGTTGCGCAGCGCGCGGTCGTACAGCCAGTTGCCGTCGAAGTGATTGCCCGCGACTTCGATCATCCGCTTCGGCTCGCGCGCGGCGTCGAACACGCGTCGCGCGAGCTGAATGGGCACGAGCCAGTCCTCGCGCGCGTGCACGACGATGACCGGACACCGCGCGTCCGCGACCGGTTTCGTCGAATCGAGCGGGATCGTGAGACGGCGGATCTTCGTGACCCACTTCGGCAGGTGGTGATCGCGCAGGTCGGTCATCGAGCTCGCGCATCCGTGAAACACGAGCGCGCGGCAGTCGACCTGCGTGGCCAGTCGCGCGGCGATCGCGGCACCGAGCGAGCGGCCGTAGAGAATGATCGCGTCCGGCGCGATGCCTTTCGCGAGCAGCGCATCCCACGCCGCGCGCGCCGCCTCCTCGCATCCCTGCACCGTCGCCGTTCCCTCCGAAGTCCCGAAGCCGGGATAGTCGAACGCGAAAACGTTCGCGCCGAGGGACGAGACGTAGCGGATCGCTTCCAGCTCCTGGCTGACGTTCGCGGCACGGCCGGGGAACAGCAGCACCGTAACTTTCGCGTCGTCGTGCGGCACCCACCAGGCGCGGATCGAGTCGCGGCCCGCGCGGAGGCGGAGCTCGTCGAATGCCAGTCCCACGCGCGAAGGCGTGCCCCAGTCGCGGCGGCTTGGCCGGAGCACGAGGATGCGCTGGTTGAAGAGCGCGAGCGCGAAGAAGCGCGTGTTGCGGATCCAGGTTCGGTTCGAGCGCAGGAGCCGGCGCAGCGCGCGAAGGATGCGTCTCACGGTGCCGCCAGGACGATGGCGACGTTGCGCACCCCGCGGTCGCTGCGCCACACCAGCGCGTCGGGAATCTCGCCATCGCGAATGGCCAGCGCCGCGTGTGTGGCCGAGAACATGCCGGAGGCGGCGCCTGTGAATCCGATGGCATCGCATGCGCCTTCGATGCGGGCGTCATCGCCGACGACTTCGTGCGCGATGGAGGGCTCGGCGGCGTCGAGGAGATCGCCGAACACGTGACGGGGAGCGCGTCCGCTGGCACGAAGGGCAAGCCTGGCGGCATCGTGCAGCGACGCGAACGATTCGTGCGACGCTGCGATGCGCGCGTAGATCCGCGCGCCGCGCTGCCGCGCGCGTTCTTCCGATTCCAGGATCCACACCACGGCGCCTTCGCCCGGCGCGACGGTCATGCCGTCGAGCACTTCCGCGGCGAGATGCTCAGGACCGAGGACCGAGTCGTATGCGCCGGCCATCACCACGTCCGTCTCACCGCGCTCGATCGCCCGCGCCGCGCGGACCAGTGCCTGCGCGCCGCCGCACGAGCCGCTGCTGATGTTGAGGTTGGGCCCGAGGACGCCGTGCTCGATGGCGATGCCGCACAGGCCGGCGTTCGGAAGACTCTTCACGATGAGCAGCGGATCGATGCGCGGGATGCCGCGCGTGGCGAACTTCGTCGGATCCCACTGGCCCGCGGCGTCGATCGACACTTCGAGCGCCGGCGCGAAGTTCGACTGCGGCGAATCGAAGCTCACCGACGCGATGTAGAGGCCCATCCGCGCGAGCGTGTCCGCGTCGCCGTCGAGCCCCGCGTCACGCGTCGCTTCCCCTGCCGCGACGACGGCCATCGTGGCGGTCTTCTGCAGGAGTTTGCGAAGCATGCGATTGCGCACGGTCTGCGGCATCGACTCGTCGTACGCGGGCGCGCCGAACGGCGCGATGGTGCTGTTCGCGTCGCGGATCGTGATGCCGGACGCGCCTTCGCGATAGCGCGTCCAATGCTCGCGCGCGTTCGATGCGAGCGGGGAGACGACGCCGATACCGGTGAGGACGGCTTTGTGAAACGTGGCGACGGGCTTCAGCCCGTCGCGATGTTGGATATCGCGACGGGCTGATGCCCGTGGCCACGTTTCTCCTTCGAATTTGCGGATGGCGATGGAGCCGTTCTGGCCGCCGAAGCCGAACGAGTTCGAGAGCGCCGTGCGGACGCGCATGCGCCGCGCTTCGACGGGCACGAAATCGAGATCGCATTCGGGATCGCGTTTGCGCAGGTTGATCGTCGCGGGGACGACGTCGTCGCGCACGGTGAGGCACGTCAGCACCGTTTCCACGGCGCCCGCGGCGCAGATGAGATGTCCGAGGTGCGACTTGGTGGAGCTGATGGCGACGCGTTCGGCATGCGCGCCGAATGCGGACTTGATGGCGATCGTCTCGATGCGATCGTTCTGCGGCGTGGCCGTACCGTGCGCGTTGATGGCGTCGACGTCGTGCGGCGCGATGCCCGCATCCTCGAGGCAGTTGCGCATCGCCGCCGCCGCCCCCCGCCCCTCGGGATGCACGTCCGTGAAGCGGTAGCCGTCGGACGACGATCCGTACCCGATCACTTCCGCGTAAATGCGCGCACCGCGTGCCAGCGCGTGCGGCAGCGATTCCAACACGACCATGCCCGCGCCTTCGCCGATGACGAAGCCGTTGCGGGTGAGATCGAACGGGCGCGAGCTCGTTTCCGGATCCGCGTGCGTGGAGAGCGCGCCGAGGAGCCAGAAGCCGGCCAGGCAGAACGCGGAGACCATGCTGTCCGCGGCGCCGGCGAGCATGACGTCGGCCAGGCCGGAGCGGATCATGTGAAAGGCCTCGCCGGTGGCCTGCGTGCCCGAGGTGCATGCGCCCTGGATCGTGAGACTGGGGCCGTCGAGCTGGAAGCGCTGGGAGAGAAAGGCGGAGATGGAGCTCAGGCGGTACTGCGTCGTGAGCTCGCGATGTTCGCGCAGCAGTTCGTAGAGACTCTCGACGCTCCAGCGCGCGGCGGGAGCGGCGACGTCCAGCGCGCGCCCGCGGATCTGCGTCTCGATGGCGGGAAAGCCTCCCGCGCCGACGCAGACGCCGATGCGTGCGCGATCCGCGCTGCCGTTCATGCCGGAGTCGCTCCACGCTTTCGATGCCGCCCAGTTCGCGAAGGCCAGTGCGCGGTTCGCGCGCACGAGTCCGCGATCGTGATCGCTCGCGACGATGCGTTCGACGTCCACTTCGCTGGCGATGTTCACCGGGAAGGCGTGGCTGTCGTACTGCCGCAGGTGTCCGATGCCGCAACGTCCGTCGAGGATGGCGTTCCAGACCGGCTCGACGTCGACACCGAGCGACGTTGCCAGGCCCAGACCCGTCACCACGACGCGCGCGCGGTCAGTCATCGATCTTCAGCGCCTCGATGTCGTGAATGAGCACGTCGTCTCCGGACGGAGTGGGATAGACCGCACCGCACGCGTTGCAGAGAAACTCGGGTGCGGCCAGCGACTCGCCGATGTCGTGCGAGCCGCACGTCGTACAGCCGCTCGCGCGCAATGCCTCGAGCGCTTCCGCTTTGCCTTCGACCATGCGCAGGGCCAGGCGGACGAACGTTTGCGTGGTGACCAGGCGCGCCACCTCGTGCACGCGCAGGCCGGGCGTGAACAGCGCGGGATCGATCTCCGGACGCAGCTCGCGGAGCACGCGCAGTGCGAAGTCGGTGAGCTGGCCCTGGTGCAGGAACTTCTCTTCGCCGAAGCGCTCCTGCACGTGCTGCATGAGGTTGGTCTTGGGCATGCGGATGCGGAACGCGGTCTCCAGAGCGAACACGATCTCGAGGATGTCCAGCGACTCCGCTCCGTAATCTTCCTGCAGGCTGGCGCCGAGCTCGATCTGCTCCGGCGGGAGGTCGAGCGCTCGCGCAACCGCGGCGACGACCTTGGTCTCGACGTCCTGCTCGATCGTGCTCTGCTGGTCGACTGTCATGATGTCCCTCTCTGTTCAGACTCCGAGTCCGCCGTCGACGGCGAGGATTTGTCCGGTGATGTAGGAGGCGTCGTCGGACGCCAGGAATCGCACCGCGGCCGCCACCTCCTCGGCGCGTCCCATGCGCACCATGGGGATGTGATCGGCGTGGCGCTTGCCGCCGCGCTGCGGGAGATCGGCGAGGAGCTCGGTCTCGATGAGCCCCGGCGCGACGGCGTTCACGCGAATGCCTTTCGCTCCCAGTTCCACGGCCAGCGAGCGCACCAGCGCGTTGACCGCGCCTTTCGCCGCGGAGTAGCTGGACAGGCCGGGCGATCCGCGATCGGCCGCGAGCGACGACACGCACACGATGCTGCCTCGGCGCGACGTGAGCATCGACGGCAGCGCCGCGCGGATGCACGAGACGGCGCCGAGGAGATTGATGTCGAGCATGCGCTGCCAGTCGGCGTTCGTCTGCAGCGCGGCGAGATTGGTGAGCACCATGCCCGCATTGCACACGAGGACGTCCAGCGCGCCGAAGCGGCGTTGCGCGAGCTCGACCAGCCGCGCGGCCTGACCATCGTCGCTGACGTCGGCTGCGAGAATGTCGCACTGCGCTCCGAGGGCCACGGCTTCGGCGGCAGTGTTCTCGGCCGAGGCGCGATCGCGGCGATAGTTGACGACGACGTTCGCGCCGTGCGCGGCCAGCTCCAGCGTGATGGCGCGGCCGATGCCGCGGCTGCCGCCGGTCACCAGTGCCGTTCGTCCTTCCAGTCGCCGATCCGCCAACGCGTGTCCTCCTCAGGTGGTCAGACTGAAGCCGCCGTCGGCGACGATGGTCTGACCGCGAATCCATGCCGCGGCGGGACTGCAGAGAAATGCGACCACGGACGCCAGATCATCAGGCTGTCCGACGCGGCCCGCCGGCGTCCGCGCGACGACCTGCTCGCGCAGGCGCTCGTACTCGGGATGCATTTTCACCGTGCCGGTCTCGACGAGGCCTCCGCACACGGCGTTGACGTTGATGTTCCGCGGCGCCAGCTCGACGGCGAGGTAGCGCACCATCGATTCGATGGCGGCTTTGGCGGCGCCGAGGGCGAGATAGCCGGGAGTGAAGCCGCGGGAGCCGAGACTGCTCAGCGCGACGATGTGGCCGCCGTCCGTCATGAGCTGCGCGGCCCGTTGTGCGCCCGCGAGAAACGCGCGCGCGTTGAGATCGATGACGCGCGACCACGTGCGCGGCGTGAGCTCCATGGCCGCGCGAAACGACGCGCGCGCGGCGTTGCTGATGAACACGTCGAGGCGCCCGAACCGATCGCCGATCGTGTCGAAGAGCGCGTCCAGCGAATCGAGCTGGCCGACGTCGGTGACGACGGCACTCGCCTTCACGCCGCGCGACTCGAGCTCCGCGACGGCGTTGCGCGCGGCGTCGTGATCGAGCGAGTAGGCGATGACCACGTGCTCGGGCCGCTCGTCCGCGAGGCGCATCGCGATGGCGCGTCCGATCCCGCGGGAGCCGCCCGTGACGAGCACGATGCCGCCGTTGACGCTCATGCGCGGGCGGGGGGCTGCCATGGAGAGGTGAGACGGCGGTACTCCTCGCGGCAGAAGCTCTCCATGACGTTCCGGTCGCCGCCGCCCACCGCGCCGTTCGGATCGAAGAGGAGCATGAGGGTCATGTCCGCGGACTTGCGCCCGCCATTCGTGACCGTGGCCTTGCACAGCGCGGCTTCGTCGCGGAGTGAATCGATCCGCGTGCGGATCTCCAGGCGGCTCTTCGGAGCGACGAATTCGCGGAACTTGGCGCCCTCGATCTGTCCGAGAAAGGGAAAGACCCACAGGTCGCGATTGGCCACGAGCGTGGCCTGCACGAGAAGGCCGGAGAGCTGCGCGCCCATCTCGGTCAGCAGCACGCCGGGCGTGATGGGAAAGGTCGGGAAGTGATCGGCAAACAGCTCCTCGGAGAAGTCCGTGGACGCGTCCGCGGACGCAGACTCTCCGGGCACGAGCTCGCGAACTCTCTCCAGAAGGCGCCATCGCATGAGTAGGATTGGAAGACGCTCTTACGATACATCAAGAATGCCTTCCTTCGACACGATCATCGCCGGCGGCGGACTGGCCGGAATCACGACTGCGGTCGCGCTCGCGGACGCGGGGCAGCGCGTGGCTCTGCTCGAAGCCTCGCCGATTCTCGGTGGCCGCGCCTCGAGCACGATCGACGCGACGACGGGCGATGCGATCGCCATCGGCCCGCACGTGCTTTTTTCCGAATACGTGAACATGCTGAAGCTCCTGCGGCTCCTCGGCACGGACTCGAAGATCGTCTGGGACGACGAGCGCTTCACGACCGAGGTGAAGGGCACGCACGAGATCGTGATGCGGATCTCTTCATGGCTGCCGGCGCCTTTTCACTTCGTGCCCAGTCTCTTTCGGGACAGGACGCTGCGCGCCGCGGACTGGCTGTCCAACGCGGGCATCACGCTGTACGCGCTGTCGCTGCGCGAGGCGGATCTGCTGCGGCTCGATGGCATGCGCGGCATCGACCTCGTGCGCCGCTTTCGCGTGCGGGAGGCCTACGTCGAACGCTTCTGGCGCTACCTCGCGCTGGCGATCGTGAACGTGCCGCTCGAGGAGTGCTCGGCGGCCGCGCTGCTGCGCGCGTACCGGCGGCTGATCGGCAAACGCGGGTATCGCATCGGCTATCCCGGCGGAGGCCTCGGCGATCTCTTCGCGCCGGCGGCGGAGCGGTTTCTGCGCGAGCGCGGCTCGGTCGTGCTGACGAACGCACGCGTCGTATCTCTGGATGGGCCATTTCGATTGCAGACCGGCGAGACGTTCGAAGGAAAGTCGTACGTCATCGCGCTGCCTCCGCCGAAGCTGGAGGCCGTGCCGTACGCGAGCGTGTATCTCTGGTTCGACCGGAAGCTCACACAACGGCGTTTCTGGTCGCGCGTGTATGCGGAGGGCGATCTCAATCTCGACTTCTACGACTTTTCGAACATCGGAAGCCGCGGCGGCACGTCGCTGATCGGGAGCAACGTCATCGGCGCGGAGCGCATCGGATCGCTTTCCGATGAGGAGATCGTGAAGCGCACGCTGGAGGAGATCGCGGAGTATCTCCCGCACGCGCGCGATGCGCGCGTCGTGCACTCGGTGGTGCATCGCATTCCGATGGCCATTCACGCGGCGGTGCCGGGATCGGAGTCGCGTCGTGCCCGCGAGCTCGAGCCGCGTCCCGGCGTCGTGCTGGCCGGCGACTGGACGCAGACGGGACTGCCGCCATCGATGGAGAGCGCGTGCTTTTCCGGATTTCGCGCGGCGGAGATCGTCCTCGGCCGCGACGGCCTGGCGGTGCGGCATCGGGAGCTGGATTGGGTCGCTTCGCTCCTCGGCGCGCTGACGCGCCGGACGGGCTGAAGCCCATCCTACGTTCGGCACGGTGCTCAACGTAGGATGGGCTTCAGCCCGTCCCGCCGCTGCGCTAAGCTGCGCGCGTGATCGAGGCGCCGCGGGTCCAGTCGGTGCGATTCATCGGATCCGCGCATGCCGGGAGCGGCGCGGGATGGACGCTGCACGGGCAGGACGGCGGACAGTCCATCGCCCTCGGCGGCGAAACGTTGTTCGTCTTCTCCGATACGCTGCTGTCGCGCAGTGGTCAGCAGCTCTTCCTTGCGAACTGCGCGGCGTTGTCGGGCGAACCGACGCTGGACGGCGCAATGTCCAACCTTCGCTACCTCGAAGACGAGCACGGACTGCCGCGCGAGATCCTCGGCGCGAACCCGCTCGAGCGCATGGCCGGGTTTCGTTTCTGGCCGCAGCACGGAATCGCCGAGGGTGATGACGTCCTGCTCTTCTACCTCGGCATTCACCAATACGATCAGCGCAGCGCGTGGGGCTTTCGGATGTCCGGCTCCGGGATGGCGCGCCTCGATCCGCGCACAGGCGCGAGCGAGCGCATCACGCGGGCGGGCGTGTGGTGCCTGTGGCCCGGCGACGGCGACGTGCGCATCGGGACGCAGGTGCTCCGCGCGGATGCTTTCGTGTACGTCTTCGGCAGCCGCGCGTCGCACGCGATCGTCGCGCGCGTGCCGTCATCATCGGTCGGCGATCCCGATGCGTACCGGTTTCTCGCGGCGGATGAACGGTGGTCGGAAAGCGTGAGCGATGCGGTCTCGATCGCCAAAGCGGCGCCGGAGTTCTCCGTGTCGTTCAACGAACATCTCGGCGCGTACCTGATGGTCTACGCGGACGGATTCGCGCGCGAGCTCTACGTGCGCACGGCGCCCGCTGTTTGCGGTCCGTACGGACCGGCGGTGGCGGTGGGACGTCTGCCGCATCGCGACTCGGCGGAGATGGTGGCGCTGGCGTTCGAGCATCCGCGGTTCGCGAAGAACGGCGGCAAGACGGTGGTCGTCTCCTACTGCCAGCCGCACTTTACGCAGAACTCTCTCGTGGCAGTCACGTTCGCGTGAAGGCAAACGTGGCGACGGGCTTCAGCCCGTCGCAATATCGATATCGCGACGGGCTGAAGCCCGTCTCCACGTTTCTTCTCACGTTCGCGTGATCTCGCGAATGAGCTCGTCCCATCGCGCGGCGATGTTGGACCAGGCATACCGCGGATCGGTCGCGCGCGCAAACGCGGCGTCGGCCAGACGGCCACGTTCGTCGCGATCGCGGTAGAGGCGCTCCAGCGCCGCGGCGATGCCTTCCACGGTGACCGTGCGTCCCGCCTTCGTGTAGCGCTCCATCGTGCTCTGCGTTGCGGGATCGAGCAGCAACGCCGCGCCTTCCCAGAGCTCGGCGCACGCAGTGTGGTTCGGCACGATCTGCGCGGCACGCGTGGCGCCGTGCTCGAAGGCGATCAGGCCCCAGCCTTCCTTCTCCGACGTGTTGATGCCCACGTGGCAGGAGTTGTAGATCGCGTTCAGGCGCTCGTCGGAAACGAACGGATGCCGCTCGCCCTTTTCCGTGAAGACGATGCGGTCGCGGATGCCGAAGCGATCCGCCAGCGGGACCTCGCCCGGATGCGGCGTGCGCGTGCCCATGTGCAGCACGAGCTTCACGTTCTCCGGCTTGCCGCGCGCGAACAGGGCGAAGCCTTCGACGGTGAGGTCGATGCGTTTGAACGGCTGATTGCGATTGGCGTTGAGGACGAAAAAGGCGTCGTCGTCGCGCGTGCCGGCGGGGTGGAAGGCATTCGTGTCGACGCCGTGCGGAATGACAGCGTGTGCGTTGGCGATCGCGCGGCCGAAATCCGTGAATGCCACCACGCGGTCCGCCTTGGCCAGCTCCGCCGCGATCTCCGGCGTCACCGACTCTTCGCCGTCGGCGGCAGCGTAGAAGATGGTCGGGTACGTGCCGCACAACCGCGGTGCGAGTTGCGCGCAGCGCCACGGCTCGTCCAGTACGAGCACGAGCTCCGGCGCGATGGCGGCGATGTCCGCGTCCGATGCATCGATGGGGAGGCGCGCCACGCGGCGGGGAAGATGCGGGGCGATGCTGTCGAGCACGCGGGCGAATCCCGTGGGAATGCCCGCGTGCCCGAGGAAGAGGATCACGCGATGGCGAAGGTGGCCTGATCGAACGGGTACATCCGATTGGCCTTGAGGTATCCGTCGATGACGTTCGTGAGCAGGTTGCTGATCATCTGCAGGTTGCCGGGCGCATTCAGCGTGGCATTGATCGAGTTGATGACCGATGACCGCGCCTGCGCGCTGTTGAACGCCTTCATGGCCATGTTGCTGTACGACTGCGGGTTCGCGCCTTTGGGAATGCTGGTGATGTTGATATTCACCTGCATGCCCGGTGAGCCGTCCTTGTACGCGGCCGGGAAGAAATTCACGGCCGTGACGGCGAGAGTGAGCACTCCCGGCGCGAGGTTGGTGATGGTGAAGTCGAGATTGCAGTAGCCGCTCTGCACCGCGCCCAGGGCCGGGTCGGGCATCGTGGCCGTGAAGTTGCCGTTGCCGGTCTCCGGCGTGGCCGGTTTCGAGCACGTCTTCTGGTCATTGCTGCAGCAGCAGTAGTTGACGAACGTCCAGTCGCCCTTGATGGTGATGGGTTTGGGGAAGGTGTTCAGCGTGCCGAAGTCCGCGCGCGTCTTGACCTTCATTCCATCGGGCGGCTGGGCGATGGGACGCGCCAGCACCGCGTTGGCCAGTCCGCCGATCAGCCCGCCGACGATGTTCAGCGTCGGGTAGTACGGCGGGATGGTGGCGGTGATGTAGCTGGCCACGTCGCCGCACGGCGAGTCCACGACGTCGATGCTGGCGCAGATCGGCGCCGCCGCTTCCAGCATCCCCGGATCCGTGAGCTGGCCCAGATCCCAGCCGAACGGACCGTACGGGTCGTACTTGTTCTTCAGAATGAAGTTCGGGAGGTACCAGTCGCCGGAATTGGGGTCGTTCAGTTTCGGGTACAGACCATCCATGATCTGCTGGATGTACTCCTGCATCGTGATGCCGGCCATGAAACCCTCCTACGCGTTCAGTGCGGTCAGGAACTCGGAATAGCTCAGGTTGCGATACTGCTCGAGCTTCGGCAGGAGCTCGGCCGCCGAGGCTTGCAGGGTGGGACTTCCTTGCGCGGATGCGTTCTGCAGCAGCGCCATGAACGACGGGACGAACTCCTGGCTGCCCCCGCCGCTGACGCTCTCGTTCATGGAGTGCCGTTGGGCGCGCATGGCCGGCTCGATCTCGTCGCGGTTGAGATAGTAGTGGTAGAGCACTTCCTGTCCCTTCGGCGTGTCGAGCAGGTCGGCCATGAAGGCGGGATGCGTGCGCGCCGAGGCCGAGGTGAACGACGGGCTGAGCGCGGAGTTGCCGCTCTCGACGCCGCACACCGCCAGCAGCGCGTCGATGACGCTGGTGGCGAGATTCCACGCGTCCTGGAGCAGCATGCCGAAGAACGCGGCCACTTTCTCCGCGATCTCGGCGATGGCCAGCCCGATCTGATAGAGCAGCTTGATGAGCGCTTCGGCCGCCTGCAGGAAGATCTCCAGAATGGCCTTGGCGTTGTTGAGGATGAGGTTCTTGAGGAACGCCCCGAAATCGGAGAACGCGTTGGTGATGTCCGAGAGCTGCAGATTGAGCGACAGATTGAAGCTGAGTGAGCCCCACGAGAAGGAGAGCTTGGCCGACACGTACGGCGCCGAGGTGGGCATGAAGCCGCCGCAGAGCGGCTGGCTCGGAACGATGGTCCCGAAGGCGAAGCAGACGGCGACCTTCGGCGTGGGAATCGTGAACTGCGGAATGGGGCCCCACGGTCCGAGAGTGATGTCGGGCGGCGAGAAGGAGCAATCCACGGACGCCGCGAAGTCGCCTTTGTCCGGGATGAACTCGCAATGCATCTTGTCGCTGAAGATGTTGCCCGCGCCGAGGGTCACGTCGAACTCGAAGGAGTCGCTCGAGGCCACGACGTACACCGAGGAGCTGAGGAACCCGAGCAGCGAGATGGCCGCGTTCATGACGAAGTACGCGTTCGACACTCCCGGCGCCTGGCAGTAGCCGCCCGATCCGGTGGTGTCGATGCAGGCCGAGGGTCCCTTCGTGCCGGTGACGTCGGAGAGCTTGAGGAGCTGCACGCCTCCGGCGCTGACGACGATCGGACCGCCGTTCTGGCTGATCGATCCCTTGGCCTGCACGGCCGTCTGCGGCGAGGTGATGAGCGAGAACGCGAAGTCGAGGTCGTAGCCGAAGAAGTTGATGTCGCCTGTCGCGCCGACGCCGGGCTGGTAGGTCTTGCCCTGGTAGAGGATCGGCGCGGCCACCGCGAAGAACTCGAGATCGGTGAAGGAGATGTCGTTCAGCAGCGGGAAGTTGTTCAGGTTCAGCGAGGGGATGAAGTCGGTGATGAGGTTGGCCAGCGTGACGGACTTGCCGGCGTCCGACGGAGCGAGCTTGGCGTAGACGAAGCTGGGCGCCTCGAAGTCGAGGATGGCCGTGGCCACCGAGAGGTTGACGGGATTGGGCTGGCCGGTGCCGATCTGGATCGTGCCGCCCAGTCCGATGGCGATGCCCTCGGCGCTCAACCCAAGGCTGATGGACACGCTGAGGATGGTCAGGTTCTGGATGCCGAAGGGATGGGTCCACGAGCCGGTGCCGCTGATCGTGAGCTCGACGTTCAGGCTGGGCGTGCTGCCGTACGTGAAGCTGCCCTCTCCGCCGAGCGTCAGCGTCTCGCTCGCCGAGATGTTGAACAGGGCGTTGATGGTGATGTCGATCTCGCCGGAGCTCGCGGAGGTGGATTTCCACGCCAGCGAGAACTCCTGGAAGTTGAACGCGTTCGTGGACTTCGGCTCGGTGAGCGTGGCCACCACGCTCGCGCCGGCGATGCTGCCGCCGAGAGGGAGGTTCGCGAGGAGGCTGAGGGTCGTGCCCGCGGGGAAGAAGTCCTCCAGCGGTGCGAGCGTTCCGCCCTTCAACTGAATGGCGGCCAGGAACGTCAGTCCGCTGCTGATCTTCTTCGGCAGGTACGGAAGGTTCAGGCTCTTGAACGCGCTGAGATCGGTGAGGTCGATCGTCGAAACGAACACGCCCGTCTCGCCCACGATGGTGAGCGTGCCCACCACCGGCCACTTCGAGCCCGGTGACCAGCTTCCCGTGAGAATGAACCCGCCGCCGATGCCGAGCTTCGAGGACGCGTACTTGACGACCAGGAGGCCGGTGCCGATGGGCGTGTTGTCGAGGCTCGTGGTGGCGTTGAGATCGAGCTCGTACGACTGGTCGCCGGGGTTGACGGCCAGCGCCGCGCTGCCGCTGGAGACGGTCAGGCTCGTGAATGGGTAGGTGTTCAGCACCGACGGCCACGCGTTCGACACGGGCCATGCGGAGGTGAAGCTCGCGTTGAAGTTCATCGTGACGTTGTCGTTCGTCGCGGTGAAGAGCGCGGTCGCGTCCCACTGGCTGAGCAGCGGCGCGGCGTTGCCGCTGCCCGTGATCTTGGCCGTGGCGCTGTCGCCGGTGAGCGCGAACGTCACGCCGTTCAGCTGCATGCTGCCGGTGAACAGATTCTCGATGGCGCCGCCGATCGCGGAGCCGAAGGAGTTGCCGATCGTCGACGGGATGTTGATGGACTTGCCGTCGCCGCTGACGTATCCCTGGAGTGTGCCTTTGACGTCCATGTTGGTCTCCTTGCGTCAGGCGTTCGACTTGATCGCGGCGGTGAGCAGGGCCCCGAGGTAGGCGAGGAAGCTCGACTCGTTGAGGGCGGCCAGGACGCGCTGCCCGAGCACGCCCTTCAGGAAATTCGCGCGCTCGAGAGCGTTGTCGACTTCCGCATGCAGGTTCCCCGGGAACGCTCCCAGCTTCACCCGCACCTCGGGCGGCGCACCGCTGACGCTCGCCAGCGTCACCTTCGGCCCGCCGGCGTCCTGGGTGATCGTGCCGCTGACGGTGAGCGGCTGCGTGCCGAAGTACGAGAGGAACTCGCCGTCGATGGGACGGCCCGTGTTCTCGCGCAGGAGCACGCCGGCGCGCACGTCTTCCTCTTCCTTCTCGATCTCGGCGATGGCGATGGCCAGGTCATCACGCATCTGCGTGTCGAGGTACGGGGAGATGATCAGGTCCGCGGGCGGCACGGCCCCTTTTCTCAGCAGCACGGTCGAGGGAGGCTGCGAGGTATTGACCTTGTTCATCACGCCGTTCACGTTCGGCGTGGCCGAGACGGTGGGGCCCGAGTTGGACTGGAACTCCGAGGCCGCGTTGGCGGCGTCGGCGTTCTGCTGCGCGTTGCACGTGGCCACCACGAGCGTGTTCATGAAGAACGCGTGCGGGTTGTAGTCCGGATCGCCGTTGACCGGGGGACCGCCCGGATTGTTCGCGGCCCCGGCCGTCTGCTTGGCGAAAACGGCGGTGGTCTTGCCGTTGGTCTGGTAGTTCTGCCACCGCGCCACGTACTTGGAGTTCTGGTAGCACTGCGAGTAGGCGTCGTTGTACTGGTAGTACGTCGAGAGCATGAACCGGCCGCTGTCGGAGGTGGTGAGCTGGTTCTGGTACGCCTTCGCCGCGGCGATGTTGGAGTCATCGCCGGGCTCTCCCGACGCGCCGGCGTCGCTTCGCAGCGACTCGAACGCGGTGCGCATCGCCGAGGCGCTGGCGCGCCCGCGCCGCAGCGTGTACTTGCCGGAGTACTTCAGCTCAGGGAAGCGGATCGTGCCGGTGAAGGCCCCCGTCGCCTCGTCGAAGGTGAAGTCGTCACCCGTGATGGTGTCGAGGTTCTGGACCTCGTTCTCGTAGAGGTTCACGTCGACGCTGCCCCACGGCTCGTGATTGAGAAGCACGACGGGGCCGGTGGGCTTGAAGGTCAGGACGGGCATGCGCCGGTGACGGTGGCGCGCGGACGGAGAGCCCGCCACCTTTGCGGAGAGGAACGGATTCGTGTCTTGCCAGAGGGAACGCCATGCGGCGGCTACTCGTGAGCCGAGGGGAGAAGCCATCGATTTCTCCTTGCGACGTGATTTGGGCTGAGTGCGGGGGGAACGGCAGGTATGGTACACAGCCCGCGGCAGGTCCGCAGTAATTAATTTACGTTTCTACGCAAATCCGAAAGGATTGACTACCGCACGTGTCCGATCCAGTCCATGAAGCACGCGCCCTCGTCGCCGGAGATCTGGCGCGTTTCGAGTCCACTCTCACCGCGGCGCTCGTGCCGCAGGCGCCGTACCTTTCCGAGACGGAGTACGAGACCTACCGGCGCGGAAAAAAACTGCGCCCGCTGATCCTGCTGCTCTCCAGCCGCCTCTGCGCCGGGGCCGAGGGCGAGCTGCCGCAGAAGGCGATCAACGCGTCGGTGTCGCTGGAGATGCTGCACGTGGCCACGCTGATCCACGACGACATCGTGGACGTCGCGCCGATGCGCCGCGGCCTGCGCACGGTGTACTCGGAGCGCGGCACGGAGATGGCGGTGCTGATCGGCGACCTGCAGTTCATCCAGGCGGTGCGCTGCTTCGCCGAGGGGATCGAGACGAAGGACGACATGCGCCTGGTGAACGAGGTGCTCAACGTCGGCTTCCAGATCTGCTGCGGAGAGCTGGACGAGATCATGACCGACCCCACGCTCGATGCGGAGGCGCTGGAGAAGCGCTACATGCAGACGGTGAATCGCAAGACCGCGGCGCTGTTCGCGCTGGCGTGCGAGTCGGGCGCGCTGCTCGCGGGCGGATCGAAGTCGCAGGCCTTTCACCTCAGCCAGTTCGGGCGCCGCTTCGGCGTGGCGTTCCAGATCATGGACGACGTCTTCGACTTCGTGCGTCCTGAGGCGTTGTCGGGCAAGGCGCCGGGCAAGGACCTGGAGCAGGGGCGCGTGACGCTGCCGCTGATCTACGCGCTGCCGGAGCTCGGCGCGGAGCATCCGGCGCAGCGCATGATGCGCCGCGAGACGTTCACGCACGCGGAGCTCGATCGCACGGTGCACGACGTCACGCAGTCGGACGGCATGCTGCGCGCGTACTCGAAGGCCCGGAAGATCACGCTGGAGGCGGTGGACTTCCTGTCGTGGTTCCCGCAGTCCCCGTACCGCGACGCGCTGCTGGCGATGTCGCACTACATCATCGACCGCGGGTTTCTGTCGCCGGAGGCGTGAGGCCGCGCGTCATCGTCGCTCAGAATTTCGAATGCTGCGCGATGGCGTGTGACCAGCGTTCGCGCCGGTTCGCCTTTGCGAACGATCGAAAATTGTGCGCTGGCGAGCTTCGTGTTCAGACAGATTTTTTCGCCGCCCGGCGGATTTTGATACCGCAGTCCGACGAACGCGCTCATCGGCGCCTCGATCCGGCCCGATACGCGGACGTCCCGCGTTCGCGCTTCGATCGTCCAGGCGAAGGAGCGAACCTCGGCCGCCGTGCGCAGCGCCCGAAACAGTCCGTTGAGCGCGATCTCACGGCCCTGATCGCGCAACACCAGAAAGGTCAGCCGCGGGCTCCACACCGGACCGATCCTGATCTGTGCGGTCGCACATTCGAGAAACGACTCGGGAGCGTTGTCAAAGCCGGCCACCTGCCCCCACGCGTATCGATCGGTGTGCTGGGTGCCCCAGTTGTGATTCTGGCTGCCTCTCCACTCCTGCACCGGCACGCTCACTCCGTCGATCACGAGGCTGCCCGTGTATCGAGCGTCTGGTGCGCCAACCAAAACCTTCGCCTTGGGAAAGCGTTTCGAATAGAGCTCCGCCGGCAGCAGGAGCAAGGGAGGCTCGGCGCTTTCATAGCGCAAGGCCCACTCGAACGTGTGCGACGGCGATGCAGCGCGACCGTGAAGCTCGCCGTCCCGCAGAACGGCGTCCCGGATGCGAACATCGAGCCGCAACGGCGAGAAATGACATTCGGCGATCGGCAGCGCTTCCTGGACAGCCACGATCTCGCCGCGCTCACCATCGAAATAGATCGCCCAGAGCTCGCCGCGGGCCAGGTCCGGACGTTGCCGTGGCGAGAAGACCGTGTAGCGAATCCAGAATGCCAGGGGACGCGAAGGATGGTTGGCGCGCTGGAAGTAGCTCTCGTAAAAGCCGGCAGCATCTTCGGGTCGAAACCTCGACGCATTCCAGTCCACGTTGGGTTGACCTACGTCAGGCGCGCGAGCATCGCCAGCTCGCCGGACTCGTCGCCGCCCAGCGATCGGAAAAGCGTCGTCCACTTCTGGCGCAGCGCGCCCTGCAGCGGCGGCATGCGCATGCGCGCGGGATTCGGGAATCCCGCCTCGCGCAGCGCGCGCGTGAGCGAGCGCTCGTTGAAGAACTGGTAATGCGCGACGGGATTCACCGCGTCCCACTCCTTGCCGAAGATCCGGAACTGCCACGACTCGCTGTCCGGCACGGCCAGGTACAGAACGCCGCCGGGGTTGAGCGCCTGCGCGATCTGGCGCAGCGCGGCGTTCGGATCGCCGAGGTGCTCGAGGACGTGCGTCATGACGATGGCGTCGAACGAGCCCCAGGGCAGGAGGTCGCTGCCGAGATGCGCCACGGCCAGATGCGAGCCGAACATCGCGTCCAGCTCCGCCGTGCGCGCGCGCGAGGTCTCCACGCCGTACACCTGGAAGCCGTGCGCGCGCGCGGTGCGCAGCAGGTACCCGGAGCCGTAGCCGATGTCGAGCAGCCGCGGTCCGGGCGCGTGCTTGCGCAGCAGGCGGCACAGATAGTCCGCATAGATTTTCTGCGTCTGCAGAAATCCATCCTCGGACGCATCGAGCTCCTCGCCGAGGCGCTTCTGCACTTCCGGCTTCACGCGCGGGCTCACGTAGATGTGCGCGCACGTCGCGCAGCGGTGGTAGTCGAAGCGGTGCTTGCGGAAGATGGTGGCGTCGTTGCGCGCGCCGCATACGGGGCAGTCGACGGTCTCGAATGCGTCGTCGCCGAGGCGATCGCGAAAGTCGTTCGAGTTGGAGTGCCAGAAGAGATGCAGCGCCTCGGCCGGATCGGGAAGCGGTGCGGGAGTGAAGAGGCTTTCGATCTCCGCCTTCGTTTCGTCGAGCTTGGCCAGCGCGATGGCGCGGGCGGAGTCGTCGAGCGCGTCCGCCATCTCCTGCAGCGCGGCGACGTCTTTGCCGATGACGGAGCGGACGTCGTCGCCGAAGATCGCGGCGATGTTCGGCCGCGACTGCTCGGCATCGCGCTCGCGGTCCTGCAGGTCGTTCACCTTCTGCGCGAGCGCGTAGTAGCGGCGCAGGAACGGATAGAGCGGCGACTGCAATTCGGGATCGAGAGCGGCGTAGAGGATGCGCCAGTACTCGACGTTCTTCAGCTCCACGAGCCGCTCGTAAAACTCGGGCGACCAGTCCTCGCGCGGGCTGCGCTCCATGAGGATGCCGGCCAGGAGAGCGCGTGCGGCATCGATGATCGCGGCCGTCTGCGCGCCGGCGCGCGCGTGCTGCAAGCCCTCGAAGCAGAGCAGGAGGGCCATCACGACGGTGAGCGATTCCGCCTCCGGCCCGCCGCCCTCGCGCGCCAGCGTGGCCAGCAGCGTCTCGCGGCGGCCGCGGTAGAGGAAGTGGCGATCGAGGTAATCGTCGAGCAGGCGGCCGGCGAAGTAGATCAACACGCTGGCCGAGAGATCGGCGCGAAAGCGCTCCTCGTCGGGCTGGATGACGACGGCGAGCTGCGGCAGGTCCCAGGTAGTCCAGCTCAGCCAGTGCAGGTAGTCCGCGGTCTTGTCCGCGAGGGCTCGCGTGGAAGGGTTGCCGCCGGACACGAGGTCGATGTTGCGGCGCATGCGCTCGATGGCGTCGACGACCGCGCCCGTAACGATGGCGCGATAGCGCTCCTCGATGGTCTCGGCGGCGGTGACGGTCATGCGGCGTCTTCTCCGTACGGCAGCGCGGCCATGCGCGCGACGTTGCCGATGCGGATCGCCAGCGCCGCGGCAGGCGAGGCGATGCGGTGATTCGCGTAGGGATCGGACGGGGGCGCCGGATCGTTGATGAGGTCCAGACGCGGTTCCTCGATGGAGCAGTCGAGCAGCGCCGCCGTGCGCAGCGCATCGGCGAGCGTGTTCTTCGGCGCCTCCGGGATATCCGCGATGCCGACGAGGCCCGTCGAGGCGATGGCGTGTGCCTCTTCGATCGACAACGCGCCTTGGAGTTGATCGAGGAACGGCGCCGCATCCGCGCCGATGAGCGTGCAGTAGCGCGCCGCGTGCGCGGCCTCGAGCTTCGTCGTGACGCGCAGCCGTTGCAGCGCCGCCAGTGGACGCCGGTCCGCGCGCGGGCGCCGCCACTTCGTGTTGGGTAGCATGGCGATGGCGGCGCAGGCCGTGGTGGCGGCGTCGGCGCCGCGCGTGCCGAGGCGGCCGTGGAGCTGCCAGGTGCCATCGGCGGATTGCTCGGAGGCGAGGTAGAGCCGCAGTCCCCATCGCAGCGACACGACGTCGACGAAAAACGATTGCGGGACGAGATCGCGCACGCGTCCCACGAACCGCGGCGAGCGCGGATCGACGAACGCCAGCGCGTCGTACGCGAGCGCGGAGAGCAGCGGCGCCGGCGCGTAATACGTCTCGCCGTCGTCGCCGCAGCGCACGGACGACAGCTCGCCCATGGGCAGCTGCATCGTGCGCAGCGAGCGCGCCGCGGCCGCGAGATACGCACCGGCGCGCGTCACACGGCCTCCCGCGCGAGCTTCCAGAGATTGGAGCGCGCGCAGTCGGCGAAGCGCTGGCGCAGATGCGCGCGCAGCTCGTCCTCGCCGGCGACGCCGGGCCGCGGCGCGCGCGGCATCAGTCGCCCGTAGCGTTCGTCGCGCGCGAGCGTGGCGAAGGCGCGCGGCCACTCCGGCAGCGCGGCCACCACCGCGTTGTGCGCGTCGACGCAGCGCTGCCACCGCTCGAGCAACTCATCGAGGGACGCGTCGAAGTCGATCGCCCCCGCCGCCTCGGCCAGCGCCTTCGCCTCCGGCGTTCGCTGCGGCCCGCGAATGACCAGCCGCATGGCCGCGCCGATCTCGCGCGGATCGTCTTCCGAACGAAAGTAGAAGCTCGCCGGCGAGGGCACGCGCCAGGTCTCCAGCCCCTCGCGCGCAACGACGAGCGTGGTCGTGCCGAAGCGCGGGGCCGCATGCGCGAGGTAGGAGTCGGCGGTGACCGCGACGTCCGCATCCGCGACGATGTCCAGCATCTCGCCGACCGTCGCCGCGCGTCCGTTCGCGGCGAGCTGCGCGCGCAGTCCCGCGTTCCGCAGCGCATCGCGAAGCGAGATCGCGAATCCGCGCGTAGACGCGTTCGGTCCCGTGTCGAGCACGATGCGCTCGCGGGTGAGCATCGACGTCAGGATGTTGCGCCACAGCTTCTCGGAAGGCTCTTCCTTCGAAGTGAACGGGCTGACCACTACCGTCGCGTCTTCGTTTCGTCGTGCACGCTTCTCGAATCGCGGCACGTCCGCGCCGAGCCAGCGGCACATGGCCGCCACGACGTCGTAAAAGTTCTCGGCGCTCTGCGGCATCTGGTGAAAACGCCGCGCGACGTTGTCGAGAATGGACAGCGACCGCGTTCCCACGGAGATCTCGAAGAAGCGCTTCACCTCGGGCTCGTGCGCGATGGCCGCGACCAGTCCGGGCGGCTCGAAGTCGACGTAGACGATGGCGTCGTCGGCGCCGGAGCGCATGCGCGTCAGCAGCTCGGCCATGTCGCGGTATCGCGTGACGCGCTGGTCGTGCTCGGATGCGATGCGGCTCCACAGTCCGTCGTACGCCGTCAGCACGTCGACCGTCGCATGCGGCGCGAGCGACTGCAGCGCGCGCGGAATGGGCGAGGCCAGGATCTCGTCGCCGATGCCGATCGCGGGTCCGTAGATCACGGCGATGTTCTGCATCGACTGCCAGTCGTCCGGCGCGCGCGACGTCATCACGAGATCGCGAGGCATGCGATAGGCGAGGCGCGGCTGCAGCGTCGTCTGCAGCGCGGGCGCGACGCGGAAGAGATTCGAAGGAGTCAATGCGCGCAACGGCTCGCGGATGGCGTCGTCCTCGAAGAGCGGCGCCAGCGACTGCAGCGCGCCGATGCGGCTGCCGCGGTAATGCGTGTTCGCCGCGCTCACGGGCCGGCGCCCGAGGAAAAAGAGATACCGCGAGAGCAGCGTGGCGGGCAGCACCAGCTCCGGATCGAACGGCGCGGGCGTGCGCGGCGTCATGCGTGGATCCCGGTCATGCCGCCGAGGAGCCAGCGGCCGTCGTGCTGCTGCCGGAACCAGAGCATGCGGCCGAACAGCTCGGTGAGCGTGCGCATGTGCGGCTTGCTGAAGAAGTCGACCTGCACGGTGACGCGAATCAACACGCCCATCGGATGGAAAACGACGTCGGGAATCTCGGTGAGTGAGACGCGGAACTGCTCGCCGCGCCAGCCGTCGATGGAGCCTTCCAGCGCGCTGCGAAGGCGGTCGCGATCGACCTCGACGTCATCCTCGAACGCGTGATAGTCCGGCGCGATGCACTCCATCACCTCGGCGATGTCGCCGCGCTCGATGGCCTGGATGAACCGATAGAGGCAGTCCACCACTTCCTCGGCGGTCTCCGCATCCCACGGCTCGGGTGCGGCTGACGTAGGACGGGCTTCAGCCCGTCCAGCGGGTGGACCGGCTGAAGCCTGTCCTACGTCGAAGTAGCGATCCCAGGCCTGGCGCGCGACGTCCGGCGTGGCCTGCATCTCCTCGCCCGGCGCCCACGACACGAGCAGGTCGGTCGCGCTGAGCAGCCACGGGTGCAGATCGAATTCGTCCGCGGCGGGAGCCTGCCACTCGAAGTCGTCGGTCATGGGAGGAGGACGCGGCGAGTGTAGCATCACGGACCTGCGCATCCTCGTGCTCACCGCCGACTTTCCTCCCGCGCACTGGTCGGGGATCGGCATCGCCGTCTTTCATCAGACCAACGCCCTGCGCGAGCGGGGCGTGGAGGTGGAAGTGCTGACGCGCGAGCGCCTCGAAGGCGTGCATTTTCCGCTCGAGGTCCGCCGTGGCGACATCGTGCATCTCCACTCCCTCGCGCTGGCCGAGCTGGCGCTCGAGCTCACGCGCCGCTTCGAGCTGCCGCTCGTCTACACCGCGCATTCGCTGATCGAGCGCGAGCTCGGCGAGCGTGCGGCGTCATGGGCTGCGTTGCAGCAACGCGTGTTCGAGGCGGCGGACGCGGTGATCTTCGTCAGTCGCGCGGAGCGCGAGGCCGCGCCGAACGTCCAGCGCGCGCACGTGGTGCACAACGGTGTCAAACGTAGGGCGGACTTCAGCCCGCCCAGCGACGGGCTGAAGCCCGCCCTGCGTTTTTGTCCGGCCGGCCCGATCGTCTTCGCCGGCCGCTTCACGCGCAACAAAGGACTGGACATCGTTCTCGATCTGGCCGAATCCATCCCTCGCGAATTCGTGCTCGCGGGCGGGCACGGCGATCCCGATCTCGAGCGCCGCGCCGCATCGCGCTCGATGGGATGGCTGCCGCACGACGAGCTGCACGCGCTCTTCGCGCGCGCCGCGCTCGTGCTCATGCCCAGCCGCTACGAGCCGTTCGGGATGGTCGCGCTGGAAGCGATGCGCGCGGGCGCGCCGCTCCTGGCCTCGGAGGCGCTGCGCGAAGTGGCCATGCCCGAGTCGATCGTGCGCGGCGACTGGCGCGATGCGGTGACGCAATTGCTCGCGCAACCGGAAACGCTGCGCGAGTTGCACGAACGCGGTCCGCGGCACGTGGCCGAGCATTTCGACGCGAGCGTGCTGGCGGAAAAGCTGTTGGCGATTCTGGAGAGCGTCGCGCGATGAAGACGCTCCTCGATCTCATCGACGCCCTTCCGCGCCTCGGCAACCGCCGCGCCGCCGGCTTCGCGGGCGAGCACGGCGTTCGCTGGTGGACGTACCGCGAGCTGCATGAGATGGCCCATCGCGCGGCGCGCATCCTCGCGTCGCGCGGCATCGAGCGCGGCCAGCGCATCCTGCTGCACGGTCCCAACTCGCCGGAGTGGGTAGCGTTCTTTCTCGGCGCCGTGCTGCGCGGCATCGTGGTCGTGCCCGTCGATGCGAACGAGACGACCGCGCGTCTGCTGAAGATCGCGCGACTGACGGGCGCCGTGTTTCTGATCGACGTCGAGGCCAATCCGCGCATCGGCATCCCTCGCCACGATCTGCACAACCTGAGTGGTGGAGGAGAGGCAATCCTGACTGTCGGGACAGACAATCTTGCCTGTCCTCCACAGGACCCGGCGGCGATTCTCTTCACCTCCGGCAGCACGGGCGCGCCGCGCGGCGTCGTGCTCACGCACGCGAACCTCATGCATCAGGCCGCGCCGTTTCTCCGATTCCGCGCGCCGCTGCGCTTGCTGCGCTTCCGCCTCCTCGCGCTCTCGCCGCTCTCGCACGTGCAGGGACTGGTGGTCGGACTGCTCATCCCGTACGCGATCGGCCTGATCGTGCTCTACACGCACAGCGCCGAGCCGCGCCATCTCATTCGAACGATCCGCACGTCGCGCATCCGCTTTCTCAACGCCGTGCCGCGCGTGCTGGACCTGCTCGAGCGCGAGCTGCGCATCGAAATCGGCGACGGCGGCTTTCGCGCGATGGCGCGCGTCATGGGCCGGCGCTTTCGCGTGATCCTCGCCGGCGGCGCGGCGCTGCCGGCCGCGCGCGAGGCGTTCTGGCGGAAGTCGCTCGTGGCGGTGGTGCAGGGTTACGGCCTGACCGAGACCAGCGCGCTGGCCACCATCAATCTCCCGTTCCTCGGCCGCGCCGGCTCGATCGGTTTCGCCATGCACCGCCACTCCATCCGCATCGCGGACGACGGCGAGATCCTCGTGCGCGGGCCGCACGTCGCGTCGCAGTTCATCGGCGACGCGGCGGATGCGTTCACGGAAAACGGCGAGCTGCGCACGGGCGATCTCGCGACCCGCGACGGCCGCAACCGCCTCTTCTTCATCGGGAGAAAGAAGGACGCCATCGTGACGGCGGAAGGTCACACCGTGCATCCGGCCGCGATCGAGTCGCGACTCGTCGCGCACGTTCGCGACGCGGTCGTGCTCTCGCTGCAACGCGATGGACTGGAAGAGCTCCACGCCGTGCTGCTTCTCGACCGCGAGTCGAGCGCCGCGGACGCCGTGCAGCGCACCAACCTCGAGCTCGCGCCGCACGAGCGCATCCGCGGCTGGACCGCCTGGCCCGACGACGATTTTCCGCGCACTCTCCTCGGCAAGCCCGATCGCGCGGAGATCGCACGGCGCATCCGCGTCGTGCCCGCGCCGCGTCCGGCCGCACCACCGCCGAATCTCCTCATCGCGTCACGCGAGCCCGATCCGCAACGCCGCGTCGCTGCGCTGGTGCAGTGGTTCGCAGCGCATCGCGACGCCAACGTCTCGGAGACGCTGCGCGATCAAGGCGTCGATTCGATCGAAGTCCTGCAGATCCTGACGCGCCTCGAGCACGTGGAAGCGGCCGAGCCGGTCGAGGCAGACGTGGACGTGCGGGAGTGGTCCGTCGTGGAGGGATTGCAGCCCCTGCGCTGGCTCGTCCGGCGCGCGCTCGTCGATCCCGTGCTCGCCGTGACTACGCCCGTCCGCGTCGAAGGCGCGCAACATCTCGCAGGGCTCGATGCGCGCACGTTCTTCGCGATCGACGGCGACTCGCGCATGGACCGCGCGGACTTTCTCCGCGTCTATCGCGCCGTGCCGCGGCGTCTGCGCGGCGATCTCATGTTCCTGCTGGCCAGCCACAATCTCCGCGGCGACGGCCAGCCGCGCTGGTTCCGCGCGTACATGAAGACGGTGCTCCACTTCGCGATGCCCGTGTTCATCCCGTTCACGCTGTTCCCGAAGCGCACGGAAACCGGCACGGCGGAGGCGCTGCGCCGCGCGTGCGCGTGCATCGATCGCGGCTTCGCGCCGCTGACGACCTGGGGCCGCGGCACCGCGGTGATGGCCACGGAATGCCGCCTCACGGTGGTGCCCGTGCAGTTGCTCGACGAGGGCAAGGGACGCGCAACGGTGCGTTTCTTCGCGCCGATCGCCCCGCATCCGACGCGCGGGAGCGATGAGTTGTACGAGTTGGTGCGGCGTGCGTTCGGCAGGGACGACGAGAGCGCCTCCGGCGGGCCGGCACGGCCGGCAGCGCTCACGTAAACACGTGCGGCTGCCGAAAGCCGCGTTCAGTGCGACAGGCGTGCGTCCGGGCTGGGCCAACCAGCGCTGCCGGCCGTGCCGGCCCGCCGGAGGCGCTCCCCGTCGTCTCTCAAACCCACTCCCACGCCAGGTGCCGCAGCTCGCGCTCCCACCTCGCGTACGACGCCTTGTTCGCCAGCCGCCATCCCAGCGGCTGTGCCTTCACCGGCTTGACTTCGCGGTGGCGCCACGTCAGCAGATCGCGCCGCACGAGGTACGCGTTCGGAGGCGTGGCGAACACCAGCGCGTAGCCTTTGGCGATGCTGACTTTGTGGAGGGCGCCGAGGGACTGGCCGCAGTTCATCTGGCCGGCCCAGCGGAAGGTGGCGTCGTACGGCATCACCACGGCCAGGTCCGCGGGCACGCCGCCGTTGTATTCGGCGATCACGATGCGCGGCCGGTATCGCGGCGCGAGCGCCTTCCAGACCCAGTAGTCGTTGCCGTCGATGTCGATCGAGAGCAGGTCGAATTCCTCGGGCACTCCGTACTTCGCGAAGATCTCGTTCACGTTCTCCGCGGTGATCAGCTCGCGGTGAAGGTTGAGCTCCGCGTTTTCGTGATCGCAGTCGAGCATCAGTCCCGACCAGCCGCGCTCGCGGAGCAGGCGCGTGTTGCACTCCTCGCCTGACTCCGTGCCCATCTCCACGAACACGCGATTGGTGACGCCGAAAATCTCGAAGAGGCGCTCGATGATGCCGTCCTCGCCGTTCTGCGAGTAGACCTTCCGCTCGTGTTTGTGCAGATCGCGAACGAGATTCATGCGGTGCGCCGATCGTAGCAGACGTGCGTTACGATGCCGCGCATGCACGACCATCGGGGACGGCGGCAGCTGCGACGGCTGCACGCGCCGCGTTTCGTGACCGGACTGCGCAACGGCTTCCGCCCGCCGCGCCGTTTCCGCAACGTCCTCGGCATCGCCTGCACCGGCCACGGCGCCAGTCTCGCGCTGGTGACCGAGGAGGGGACCGTGCGCGCGTCGGTGCTCGATCGCTGGT
The DNA here is from genome assembly GCA_035526885.1 of Thermoanaerobaculia bacterium. GTDB lineage: Bacteria > Acidobacteriota > Thermoanaerobaculia > Gp7-AA8 > Gp7-AA8 > QHVT01. Next base: position 32,325 of record DATLBM010000269.1, read on the forward strand.
CGGGCAAGAAACACGCGCTGCTCCTCGCGCGGCAGGAAGCGCAGGACATCCTCCACCCGCGCTCGAAGATCGACAAGGCCATTCACTTCCTGCTCACCTGCGGGCGCGAGATGCCGCCCGTGCTCATCTTCGAAGACGTGATCAGCGACTGGACGACGTGGCTCCTGCGCGGCACCGGCCTGGCGCTGGAAGACATCGACCTGATCGTGAACAGCGAGAGCTACTTCGCGACCTGCCGCCGCCGCCTCGGCGGGAAACTGCACCGCTGGTTTCCGAACGCGTGGGTCGCGGCCGGCATCGAGCATCACGAGGTGCATCAGCGTCAGGCGTTCTGGCAGAGCGGATTCGACGAGGCCGCGGTCCTGACCCTCGATGCCTGCGGCGAGCCGCTGGACCGCCTCGGCAAGCGCTCGCTGGCCGGCACGATCACGCGGATGGATGCCACCGGCCGCGCGGAGACGATGGCGCAGTTGTTCTTTCCCGAATCGAGTCCGGGGCTGATCTACGACGTCGTCAACCGCCACGCCGGATTTCAGCTCGGCGACGAGGGCAAGACCATGGGCCTCGCGCCGTACGGCAGACGCGACGCGCTCCTCGATTCGCTGCAGCCGCAACTGCGTCTTCATCCCGACGGACACTTCGACTTCATCCCGCACCGGCAGCTCGAGGAGCGTTTGCGCGAGTACGTGCCGCAGCGCGGACGCGGCGATGCGATGACGCCGCGCCACGAGAACGTCGCGTACGCGGGCCAGGCGCTGCTCGAGCAGATCGTGGAGAACGCGTTCGCGGCGGCGTTGCGCGTCACGGGCCAGCGCAAGCTCGCCTACGCCGGCGGCGTGGCGCTGAACAGCGTGGCCAACGAGCTGGCGTTTCGCGCGACGCGCCCCGACGCGCTCTACATCGCCCCGAACGGCGGCGACACCGGCCACGCCCTCGGCGCCGCACTGTTCGGCGCGTACGAGATCGCGGGCTTCGCTCCGCCGTTGCGGGAAGTGCCGGACGCGCTCGGCCCCGAGTATTCGCTGCACGAATTGCGTGAGGCGGCGCAGGCGTCGGGCGCGTTCGTGAGCGAGCCGGCGGACGCGGCGGAGGAACTGGCGCGTGCGATCGCGGCGGGCTGCATCACCGCGCGGTTCGACGGACGCGCGGAGTACGGCCCGCGCGCTCTCGGCAATCGCAGCATCCTCTGCGATCCGCGCGCCGCGGAGATGAAGGATCACCTCAACGCCCGCGTGAAGTTCCGCGAGGGATTCCGTCCGTTCGCGCCGGCGGTGCTCGAAGAAAACGCGTCCGAGTACTTCGACATCGAGGGACGCAGCGCGTACATGCTGCGCGTCGTGCCGGCGCGCGCGTCGCGCCAGGACCGCATCGCCGCGACGGTGCACGTCGACGGCTCGTGCCGCGTGCAGACGGTGTCGCGCGACGACAACGCCGGCTTCTACGACGTCATCCGCGCGTTCGAGAGGATCACGGACGTGCCGGTCGTGCTCAACACGTCGTTCAACATCGCCGGCAAGCCGATCGTGGAGACGCCGCTCGATGCCGTGCGCTGCTTCAACGAAACGGCGATCGACGTCCTGGCCCTCGGCCCGTTCATGCTGACGAAGACGCCGGCCGCAGCGTGGCGCGACGCCACACCCTCCGCGCGATCCGGCGCGCCGTCGCCCGTCCCGAGTCGTTGAAGTCGAGGATGCAGTTCGCCGCCACGACACGGCTGAACGCGCGCATCGTCAGGGCCGGCACGAGCGATGTCGTGAAGGCATGCGGGAAACGCACGAGATGCACATCGTCCGCGTGCGTTTCGAGAATGCCGGCCAGCATGGCCGGACCGGTGCGCTCGGTGACGAAGCAGTTCGCATGAGCCTCGTCTTCGAGCCGCGCCAGCACGTCGTCCCACAACGGATGCGCGGGCACGCTGGCCAGAAACGAGTTCGTGGCATCGGCGAAACGCGTGGCCGCGGGCCGCGGATGCGTGTAGTTCGTGACGCACAAGCGCGCATCGCCGAGTAGTGAATCGACGGGACGGCGGCATTCGACGTCGACGTCCGCGTACACGCCTCCGAATCGCTGCAGCAGCGCGTAACGTGCGACGTCCGCGCGCGCGGTGAGCTCGGGCTGTTTCTCGTAGACGCGCCACCACGCCGTGCCGTTCAGCACTGCGCGCAGCGACGACTCATCCCACAGGCGGTGCGTCCATCCGGGATGGCGCAGCGTCCACGTGGCGGTGAGCTCGCGATAGCGAGCGGGCAGTGCGGCGGCGCCCTGAATCCAGATCTGATGGATGATGCGCGGAATGCCGCTCGCGTTCTCGGAGCTCATGCTCTACTCACGCGCCAACGTGGCCGCGCCCACGCAGCTGATGGTCGTCGCGCACCCCGATGACGAGACCATCTTCGGCGGCGAGGCGCTGCTCGCGAGCCGCGACTGGACGGTGGTCTCCGTCACGAACGCGCGCAATCCGCCGCGGCGCGCGGAGTTCATGGCCGCGATGTCCGCGGCCGGCGCGAACTGGTTCATCCTGGATCACGCCGATCATCTCACGGACGGCGATTTCGATCCCCGCCTCCGCGAACAGCTGGCGTGGATTCTCGGCGACGCGCATTACGAGCACGTCGTGACGCACGGCGCGCGCGGCGAGTACGGCCACCCGCAGCATCGCGCGCTGCACACGATCGTCGATGCGATGGTGCCCGGTGCGCTCTCGGTCTTCGGTCATCACTGGGGTCTGCGCCCGACGATCACGAGCGCGAAACGCGCGCTGCTCGCGCACTACCCCAGCCAGCGCGCGAGCATCACGCGTACGTGGCTGTGGGCATCGCGGGAGCGGCTGCGCCGCATCCGGTAGTCAACTCATTCCGCGCCCTCTCCCGCGGCGTACTCTTCGTCGGTGACGTGCTGCAGCCACTCGACCGCTTTGCCGTCGAGGCTTTCGATCAACGCGATGTGGGTCATCGCCGTGGTCGACGTACCGCCGTGCCAGTGCTTTTCGTTGGGCGGGCACCAGACGATGTCGCCGGGACGGATCTTGATCACCGGTCCGCCTTCGCTCTGCACGAGGCCGCAGCCGGCGGTGACGATCAGCATCTGACCGAGCGGATGCTTGTGCCACGCGGTGCGCGCACCGGGCTCGAACGTGACGATCGCGCCGCCGAGGCGCGCCGGCGCCGTGGTCGGGATCAACGGGTCGATGCGCACGTTGCCCGTAAAGGTCGCCGCGGGACCTTTCGCCGAGGGTTGAGAGCCGCTGCGTTGAATGTTCATCGATCCACCATCCTTTGCGAGCCTGTAGTAGAGTCTAGCGTTTGCGAGTAACTTACAGAATCTACAGGGCCCGTAGAAAGACGAATCCCGTCGCTCGCTCCAGTGTTGATTGCGCGGTGATGCCAGCATGCTCGGTCGCATCCTTTACGTCGCGTCGTCTTTGCTCGTTGCGTGTTGCACGCTCGCGGATGGGCGCTTCGTC
>DATLBM010000270.1:0-2199 GCA_035526885.1 Thermoanaerobaculia bacterium
GCAGGGAATCGCACTCAAGGAGCTTGCCGACGTCGTCCTGGTGGACATCGTCGAAGGCGTTCCGCAGGGCAAATCGCTGGACATGATGGAAACCGCGCCGGTCGAGAAGTATGACTCGATCCTGCGCGGCACGAACACCTACGACGGCACCGAGGATTCGGACGTCGTCGTCATCACCGCGGGACTGCCGCGCAAGCCCGGCATGAGCCGCGACGATCTGCTCTGGAAGAACGAGGAGATCGTGGCCGGCGTGACGAAGGAAGTGGCGACGCGCTCGCCCAACTCCATCATCATCGTCGTCTCCAATCCGCTCGACGCCATGTGCGAAGTGGCGCGCCGCGTTTCCGGTTTCCCGCGCGAGCGCGTCCTGGGCATGGCCGGCGTCCTCGACTCCGCACGCATGCGCGCCTTCATCGCCATGGAGCTGAACGTCTCCGTCGAGAACACGCACGCCTTCGTCCTCGGCGGCCACGGCGACACGATGGTCCCGCTGCCGCGCTACTCCACCGTGGCCGGCATCCCCATCACCGAGCTGATTTCGAAAGAGCGCATCGATGCGATCGTCGACCGCACCCGCAACGGCGGCGCGGAGATCGTCAACCTCCTCAAGACCTCGGCGTGGTACGCGCCGGGCGCGTCGACCGTCGAGATGGTCGAGGCCATCCTCAAGGACAAGCGCAAGATCCTCCCCTGCGCCGCGCTTCTGCAGGGCGAGTACGGCTACAACGATCTCTTCGTCGGCGTGCCCGTGAAGCTCGGCCGCAACGGCATGGAGCAGATCATCGAGATCAAGCTCGAAGAGGACGAGGCCGCGGCGCTCCGGAAATCTGCGGATGCCGTCAAGGAGTTGGTAGATAAGTTGAAGACGGCCGCGTAACATCGGGGCCGGTCCACGGCCCTCATGAAAAAGCTCGTCATCGACATCGAAACCGTCGGCAGCCCCTGGGAAGAGCTCGACGCCTACGTCCGCGAATACATGATCAAAGGTCTGTCCGAGGGCGACGCCGAGGAGGCGAAGCGCTCCGGCGGGCTCTCCCCTTTCCGCGGGAAGATCGTCGCCATCGGCGTGATCAACATCGGCGACGGACGCTCGTGCGTGCTCTACGAAGTGCCGGGCCAGACCGAGCTCCGAGTCGAGAAGACCACCGCGCGCACGTACATCTCCGGCACCGAGAAGCAGATCCTCGAAAAGTTCTGGGAGTTCTTCGACAGCGACTCCCGCTTCATCTCCTTCAACGGCCGCCAGTTCGACGGACCGTTTCTGATGATCCGCTCGGCGATCAACGGCATCGTGCCGAAGCGCGACCTGGTCGGCTATCGCTACGGCTTTCATCCGAACTGCGACCTGCGCGAGGCGCTGAATTTCTTCGGCACGGTGAACGCGCGGCAGTTCAAGTTCAACCTCGACCTGGCGTGCAAGGCGTTCGGCGTCGAGACGTCGAAGGGTGAAGGGCTGGACGGCAAGTCGGTGGAGACGTGGTATCGCGCCGGCCGGCATCGCGAGATCGCCGACTACTGCCTCGATGACGTGCGCGCCACCGCGGAGCTGTACGACAAGGTCGCGGCGACGCTGCTCATGTTCAATTCCGAGTTCCGGAATGCCGAGGAGCGGGACCGGCGGTTGCGCGCGGAGGCGCAGGCGCAGATGTCGATCATTCCGCCGCCGAAGCCGACGTTCATCGAGTCCGTGACCGAGACCTCGCTCACCCTGACCAGCGTGCTCGAAGACGAGGCGCCGCAGCCCGTCACCGGCCGCCATTCCGCGCTCGTGCTGGAGAAGCTGGTGCACGATGGCGGCGAGGAAGAGTTGCTGTAAATTGCGCGCGTGAAGGTCTACCGCTCCCGCGTCTTCACCCCGGTGCGCGATCCGTTCGCGCATGGTCTCGACGATTCGTATCGCTGGTTCGAAGACGGACATCTGGCCGTCGATGCCGACGGCCGGATCGTCAGCGTGGGCGATTTCGCGAGCGCGCCGCAGGGCGAGGTCGTCGACCTCACGGGCCGCCTCATCGCGCCGGGCTTCATCGACACGCATCTGCACGCGCCGCAGCTGGAGATGATCGGCTCGTACGGCGGCCATCTGCTGGAGTGGCTGAATCGCTACACGTTTCCCACCGAGCGCAAGTTCGAGGATCCGGAGCACGCGCGCCGGGTCGCGGTCGCGTTCTACGACGAGCTGCTGCGCAACGGCACGCTCGC
>DATLBM010000271.1:0-7317 GCA_035526885.1 Thermoanaerobaculia bacterium
GGTTGGTCGCCGCGAGCGTCAACGCGCGCCGCGCGATCGGCTCGCGGCGCAGGATTGCGTCATTCACGATCTCGACGTCGTTGACGCGGATTGAGGCACCTTTCGGCAGCGGCGCATTCCCCACGCGCTGCACCACTACGACGTACCGAGCGGCAGCATCGGCCGTGAAGGTCTTCGTGAATTCGCCGGTGCGGTCGGCTAGCGTGTACGGCTCGGCATTGTTGAAATCACTCGGCCCGAGACCTTCGGCACCATTGAGCACGACACGGGCGCTGGCGGCGCCATGCGAGCCCTCACCGCTGACGACTTTGAGGTGTGTGGCCGCCGCACGCAGCAGCGACGTCGATCGGGAAAGACGCGTCCATGGATCGGGAAAGACCGTCGGAACGCTAGTACGCCATCAACTCGCGCGCCGCCGCCACCACCCGCGCCTTGTCCGGCAGCGCCGCTGCCTCGAGCGGCGGCGAGTACGGAGTGGGGACGTCCAGGGCGCCGATGCGTTTGATGGGGGCGTCGAGGTAGTCGAACGCTTTCTCCGCGATGCGCGCCGCGAACTCCGCGCCCGCGCCGCCCGTCAGCGGCGCCTCGTGCAGGATGATCACGCGATTCGTTTTCGCCACCGACTCCAGGATCGCTTCCTCGTCAAACGGAAGGATCGAGCGCAGATCGATGATCTCCACGGATACTCCGTCACGAGCAAGATCAAGAGCGGCTTCCTCGGCCAGATAGATCATCGCGCCCCAGGTGATGATCGTCAGATCGCGGCCGCGGCGGCGCACGTTGGCCTTGCCGATCGGCACGATGTAGTCGTCGTCCGGCAGGTTTTCCCTGATGCGGCGATAGAGGTACTTGTGCTCGATGTAGAGCACCGGGTTGTCGTCGCGGATGGCCGCCTTCAAAAGCCCCTTCGCGTCGTATGCCGTGCCCGGCGCCACGATCTTCAGTCCCGGACGATTCATGAACATGGCCTCGGGATTGAGCGAGTGATACGGGCCGCCATGCGTGCCGCCTCCGGCCGGTCCGCGCACGACGATCGGGCACGCGCGGCCGAACAGATAGCTGTTCATGGCCGCGAAGTTCACGAGCATGTCGTAGCCGCAGGTGATGAAGTCGATGAACTGCATCTCCGCGATGGGACGCATGCCCATCAGCGCCGCTCCGGAGGCCGCGCCGATGATGGCGATCTCGGAGATCGGCGTGTCCACGACGCGCTCCGGGCCGAACTTGTCGATCAGGCCGAAGCTCGTCTTGAATGCGCCGCCGTAGATGCCCACGTCTTCGCCGATGAGGAACACGCGCTCGTCGCGCTCCATCTCCTCGCGCATCGCCGCGGTGATGGCTTCGAGGTACGTGACTTCAGCCATTGTCACTACCAGCGATGAACGATGAGAGATGAGCGATGAACAAAGGCGCTCGCGATTCGTCGGTCCCGGTTCTGCTCATCGCTCATCTCTCATCGTTCATCGTTCCCAATACCCGTCCTCGATGTACAAGCCGCGGCCCGCGTCGGCCGGATCCGGCATCGGCGAGCGCTCCGCTTCATCCGTCGCAGCGTCGATCTCGCTCTTGACGCGCGCTTGAATCGCTGCGAAATCCTCCGCCCTGCCCACACCGAGCTCCATGAGCACGCGCTCGTAGCGCGCCAGCGGATCCTTCGCCTTCCACTCGTCGATGAGTGCGGGAGGCACGTACGCCTGATTGTCGTGCTCCGCGTGACCCTTCATGCGGAACGTCTTCACCTCCAGTAGCGTCACGCCTTCGCCGTTGCGCGCACGGGCGACGGCGTCGCGCGTGGCGCCGTACACCGCGAGGACGTCGTTGCCGTCGACCGTGACGCCGGTGCAGCCGACTGCCACCGCCTTGTCCGCGAGCGTGCGCGCGGCGGTCTGCTTGAACGACGGCGTCGAGTACGCGTAGCCGTTATCCTCGACGACGATCACCATGGGCAGCTTCTGCACCGCCGCGAAGTTGAAGCCTTCCCAGAACGCGCCCGTCGAGGAGCCGCCGTCGCCGATGAACGCCAGCGTCACGAGTTTTTTCTTCTGCATGCGTCCCGCGAGCGCGATGCCGGCCATCACGGGGATCATGTCGCCGAGCATCGAGATCTGTCCGATGAAGCCGTCCCTGGCGGGATGGCCGAAGTGGATGTTCAGCTCGCGCCCGCGCGTGGGACCGTCGCCCTTGGCCATGTACTGCTTGATGATGTCCGCCGGCTTCGCGCCGGCCACGAGGATCGAGCCGATGTTGCGAATGAGCGGCTGCACGACGTCGCCCTGCGAGTAGTCGAGCGCGTAGGCCGCGGCGACGGATTCGCCTTCCTGTCCCAGCGATCGATACAAACCGCCGATCACCTTGGCCTGACGAAAGAGCGCCACGAGGCGTTCTTCGAGCGTGCGCGTGAGCCGCAGGAAGTAGTCGATCTCCAGCAGTTGCTCGTTGGAGAGGCCGTGGGTATTCGTAGAGGTGAGTACGTCGGACATGTCGTTGCCGTGTTGCCGTGTTGCTGGTTGCCGGCGCGTTGCGGACTGGCGGGGACGTACCCCGGCAACCGCCAACCGGCAACCGATCAGTAGTGAATCGCGTGTCCCGCCACGTCTTCCGCCGCTTCCATCAGCGCCTCGGACAGCGTCGGGTGCGCGTGAATGGTCCTGGCGATCGACTCGCTGGTCGCTTCCAGCTCCAGCGCCGCGCAGGCCTCGACGATCAGCTCCGTCGCTTTCGGGCCGACGATGTGGACGCCGAGGATTTCATCGTACTTGGCGTCGACGACGTATTTCACCAGGCCGTTCGCTTCGCCGATGATCTTGGCCTTCGAGTTGGCGGTCATGGGGAACTTGCCGACCTTCACGTCGTAGCCCCGCTCTTTGGCCTTCTTCTCGGTCAGCCCCACCGACGCCACCTCGGGCTCGGTGTACGTGGCGTTCGGCACGTGGTCGTAGTTGATGGGGCGCACGTCCTTGCCCGCGATGTGCTCGACGGCCAGGATGCCCTCGGCCGACGCGCAGTGCGCGAGGGCGGGGGTGGGCACGATGTCGCCGATGGCGTAGACGTTCGGCTCGCCGGTGCGCATGAACTCATCGATCTCGATGTAGCCGCGCTTGTCGAGCTTCACGCCTTTGAGGTTCTCGAGGCCCGCGCTGCCGGTGACGGGACCGCGTCCCGTCGCGGAGAGAACGATCTCCGTCTCGATGACCTGCTGCTTGCCCTTCGTCTCGACGGTCGACTTCACGCCGCCCTCGGACGGCTCGCAGGAGAGCACTTTCGCGTCGGTGAAGACGTCGATGCCCTTCTTCTTCATGATGCGCGTGAACTCTTTCGAGATCTCCTCGTCCTCGATGGGGAGGAGCTGCGGCATCACTTCGACGATGGTGGTCTTCGTGCCGAAGCGCGAGAAGATCGACGCGAACTCGCAGCCCACCGCGCCCGCGCCGATGACCAGCATCGACTTCGGGATGCGGTCGAGCACGAGGATGTGATCGGAGTTGATGATCTTCGCGCCGTCGGCCTTGATGTGCGGCAGGTCCTTGGGCACGGAGCCCATGGCCAGGATGATGTTCTTCGTCTTGATCTGCTTGCCGTCGACATCGATGGTGTTGCGGTCGACGACCTTGCCGAAGCCGCTGATCTTCTCGACCTTGTTCTTCTTGAAGAGGAACTCGATGCCCTTGGCGTTGTTGTCGACGACGCCCTGCTTGCGCTTCTGCACGTCGGACCAGTTGATGGTCACGTCGCCGACGGTGATGCCGAAGTCCTTGGCCTTCTGGATCTTTCCCCACACGTCGGCGTTCTCGAGGAGCGACTTGGTGGGGATGCAGCCGCGGTGGAGACAGGTGCCGCCGAGGAAGGGGTCTTTTTCAATGACGGCCACTTTGAGGCCGAGCTGGCCGGCGCGGATGCCGGCCACGTATCCGCCGGGTCCGCTGCCGATGATGATCACGTCATATTGAGTCTGATCTGCCATAGCGGCGCGCATTATATGCACATGCGAATCGCACTCACGGTCTGCCTGCTCGCGGCCGCGCCGCTCCTCGCGCACCCTCCCGTGAGCGTGGTCATGGATTCCCACGGCAACCTCTTTTACTCGGACCTGGAGCAGGTCTGGCGCGTCGCGCCGGACGGCGTCTCGAAGACCGTGGCCGTGCCGAACGTGCACACGCACGAGCTGTACATGGACGCGCAGGACAATCTCTTCGGGGAGCACCTCTGGTACAACGGCGACGCCACGAAGACGTGGGGCCACTACGTCTGGAAGCGCGACGCGGCGGGCCGCGTCACGCGCGTGAAGCCGGCGTCCGACGGCTTTCTCACCAACTACTCGTTCATCCGCGACCGCGCGGGCAACATGTTCTGGGCGGACCGCGATCACGGCCGCATCGTGCGCATCGCGCCGAACGGCGCGATCACGCACGTGGCGAGCGAGCTGAAGGCCATGCGCTGGCTGCACGTCACGCGTCGCGGCACGCTCTACGTCGTGGACGGCACGGACCTGGTGCGCATCCGCAACGGCCGCACCGAGCGCTTCGTCCGCAACATCACCTCGGCCGAACGCCACACGATGATGGGTCTCTGGAGCGACGCGGCGGAGAACCTCTACATCGCCGATTCGGAGCACCACCGCGTGAAGCGGGTCACGCCCGACGGCACGGTGAAGTCGTTCGTGCGCTCGCCGCTCCCGTGGTCGCCGATCGGCGGCCTCTTCGCCCCGAACGGCGACCTCTGGCTGATGGAGGCCACGATCACGAATCAGGTGCGGCTGCGGCGAGTGGAGCGACGCTAGCGCGAGCCGCGCCGTATCGATGGTGTGCGTGCACGGACGATCGTGGTGGTGTCCTTTGCCGTCTCCTGCGCCATCGTGCTCGGTGCATTGCCCGGCCGGCGTGACGGCGATCGGACCGGCAACGAGGCATGGATCCCGCTGCGCCAGTTGACGCCGCGGGAGGCGGCACTGCTGCTCGATCGCGGTGCCGCCGCGGTCGTGCGGCTCGACGGCCGGGACGTGGAGCTCGCGACGGCTGCGTACGTCGTTGCGCCCGATCGCATCGAGTCCGCCACGTGGGACCAGTACTGCAGCCTCTATCGTCTTCGCCGCGCCGACCTGGAGACCGCCCTCGGACGTCCGATCCGGCCGCGGGAAATCGACGCCCGCTACCTCGGAGACAGGCAGGTGTCGTTTCGCGCCGACCGGGTCCCGTTTTACGCGGCGACGGAGATCGCGTTTCTGACGCTCTGGGCCAGTGGCCTTGTCCTCGCGTTGCGACGGGTGAGACGGCTCACGGCCGTCCTGCCGGTACTCGTGCCATTCGCCGTGCTGCCGGGGATGTTCGTGCTGCTCTATTCACCGGCGTTCCTGGACGCGGATCTGTTTCACCAGCGTGTGGTGATCGAGGGACCGGCTTACCTGCTCGCCTCCCTCGCGCCGCCCTGGGTGGTCGGGCTCGCGTTCGCTTCGCTTCTGGCGTGGTTGGTTTTGCGTCTGGCTGCACGGTTCGAGGTGGAACGCCACGCGGTCATCGCACTCACCGCCATTGCAGGCATCGCGGCGTGCAGTCTCGTGGCGATGCACGTGCGGACGAGACAGGCGTGCCGGGCCGATCTGGCCATCGTGACGGATCGCGTGACGAAAGACGCGCGGCTGCGGCTCCTCGACGCACAAGCGGCATCGCTTATCGTGTCCGAGGATTTGATGAAGTGTGCGAACGCCGGCGTGCGAAACGCAATCGCGTCGGTGCTCGCCGCCAAAGGCGACGATCGGCGGCACGCGGTGCGGATCGAAGTCGCGAACTTCGGCGCGAGCGGGCGCACCCTGTTTCTGTGGAGGCAGGAGTTCCTTTACGCCGATCTTCGCGACACGACGGTGACGATGCCCGAGCCGGCGCGCGTGACGGAAGACTATGTGTGCGCGCGTCCCCTGACCATTGCCGGGCGCTTTGCCATCATCAGCGTGTCAGTGCCGCGAGCGCGGGTGTTCCGCTGGTTCGGCTGGTGATGGCGCGTGCGCGGCCATCGCCGCCGCGATGAGCAGCAGCAGCGGCGTCATGAGCGTGCGTCCGGCGGACCAGATCATGTTGTGCGGCTCGGCGCGCATGTACACGGCCACCAGAAACGCGAGGAACACGGCGCAGGCGAGGAGATACGGGATCGCGCTGCGCACCCGTCCGCAGATCACGATGACGAGGAAGGCGATCCACGGCAGATACCAGAGCCGCACCGCCAGCTCCTGCGCGAACACGATCAGTGTCGGCCCGAGGAAGCGGATGGAGAGATCGTCCTTGGGGAGATACGTGTCGGTGAGGGCGTGCGTGGCGGCGAAGATCAGCCAGGTCGCGAGCGTGGCCACGGGGAGGATGGACAACTTCAGTTTTTCACGCAGCATGCGCTCGCGCGCGAGCCAGGTCACGCCGCACACGATGAGCACGAACACGCCGCCTTCGACCTTCGTGAGCGCGACGGCGCTCAGCGCGACGGAGGCGACGACGTCCTTTCGCGCGATGAGCGCGGCCAGCGCGATGGCTTCGAACATGTGCAGCGGCGGCTCGGCATTTCCGGCCACCTGATTGCGCACGTAGAAGAGCGCGAAGAGCGAGACGAAGAGCGCAGCGATGCCGTCGATGTGCGCGACGCGCGCGCGCCGGCCGAGGGCCCACATCGCTGCGGCGCCCGTCATCAGAAAGAGCGGCGTGGCCAGGATGCCGCCCCACCAGTCGAGGGCACCGTCGCCGCCCAGGAGCGTCCAGGCGTAGTACAGCGGGAGGAGGGGCGGGTAGTCCGGGTGCATGTAATGCGACGGCGCCGTGGTGAAGGCGTAGTCGAGGATGTGCACCGCGCCCCAGCGCTGGCCCTTCACGCCCCAGAAGTAGACGTAGTCGCCGGAGGTGGCCATGGCGGCGATGGCGGCGCTCACAAGGATAGTGAGGGCGATGACGGCGATGCCGATGACAAACGTAGGACGGGCTTCAGCCCGTCCAATATTCAATGATGGACGGGCTGAAGCCCGTCCTACGTTCAGCGTGGTCAGCGCGAGGGGCAGCGGCACGAGCATCCATGCGCTCCAGTGCACGTTGCACATCGACAGCGCGAACATCTCCGCGACCACCGTCAGCAATCCGAACGCGAAGTACGTCGCGATGCGGCCCGCGGCGGCGAGGTCGCGGACGAACGGTCGCGCCCACGTGCCCAGCGGGATCAGCGCCAGCGTCAGCAGCGCGAAGCGCAGCGTCACCACCGCGTGCGTCTCCAGATCAGGCCCGCGTCGTTGTGCGCGATCTGTTCGTAGCGGCCGTCCTCGAGCGGCGCCCCCAGCGTGATGATGAAATCCGC